>CAZHIK010000622.1:0-5861 GCA_964532635.1 uncultured Enterobacterales bacterium | reverse complement strand
GGTCGAGGATGGCGTCGTCGATCTCGGCGGTGAACAGGCTCGCGAAGTCGTCCACCAGCAAGGTGCCCCTGGGCTCGTCGCACCAGGCCACGATGCGCTCGTGGGCATTCTTGGAGGTCTTGTCGATCCAGGTGGCCTTGGGAGACACGTCGGGAGGCATGGAGCCCATGGACGCGCCCGGGATCAGCCGCCGTTGAGCTCGGCGCAGCAGCGTGGTCTTGCCCAGGCCGCGACCACCGTAGAGCAGGACACGGTTCAGGGCCGGATCGGTCAGCACCTGGTCCAGCAGCTCGTTGTAGAGGAAGGGATGGAGGAAGCGGTACATGACTACCCCGCGGAGGACGGCGGTTGGTGTAGCTCGAGGTACTCCACCAGCAACGGAAACGCGACTCGCCAGCGCTGGGGTTCACCGTCGACCAGGACCACGGCACCCCGGTCCTGAAGCGTCTGCAACGCCTGCCCGACCTCACGGACCGGCAGCGCGTCGTCCATCGCTGCCAGCTGCGCCGTGATCTCGTTTGCGGTCATGCCCCAGTCGCTCTCGGAGCGTCGGTGCTGGACCCGAGCGAGCGCGCTCGCCACGCGCCATGCATGAGACTGCGACTTCGCCGCGGCATGGGGCTCGATGCGCGTGGCGAACAGCTCTCGCTTGTCCAGCAGATCGCGCTTGGCGTTCTCCATCATCGCGCGGTCGAATCGGACGATGCGCGTGGAGGACTGGGACGCGCGGAGCCACATGATGTTCGCCAGGTGCGCCAGCCAGAAGGGCTCCCCCCCCGTGAGGTCGAAGATGTGGCGAGCCAGATCGGGGTCGATGGAGATGCTGTGGTAGATGGCCAGCTTCCTGGCCTCCAGCAGCGCCAGCGCCTGCTCGTAGGTGAACGGGTTCACGGGCAGCGGCTGCGACGAGAGCAGGATGCTGGACAGCTCCTTGTGGAACGTGCGTGTGCCGTAGGTGGGCCCGGTCCAGAGCACCAGCACACCGGGGGTACGCTCCACGAAGTCGCGGAAGGCGCAGATCGCTCGCAAGTCCGCGTCGTGGCGGGAGCAGGTCCCGAACAGCCGGTGCACCTCGTCCACCACGAGGACCACGGACGGCCGCCCCGGCAGGCTCGTGATTGCCTCGATGCGTTCCTCGAGCTTGCCCGGCTTGATCAGCTTCGGCTCGACGCCCCACAGCAGCGCAGCCTCCTGAAAGGCTTCGTCCAGCCTGCCGTCGAGCCGGCGACGCAGGCTCGACCAGCGCTGCCCCCTCCTGGCCTTGAGGTGGACCGGCACCACGGCCAGCTCGGCCTGACGACGGAGCAACAGCACGAAACGTCGGACAAGGGAGGTCTTGCCGATGCGAAGGGGGCCGTTGACGAACCCCATCGTCCCGCCATCGCTCTCGGGAGCCTGCACGATGGCCAGCAGGCCATGCAGGTACTCCAGCTCCTGCCTCCGACCGTAGAACAGGTGGTCCTCCACGGTCACCGGCCCCGCGACGAAGGGGAAGGGCTTGTAGAAGGGATTGCGGGGCACGACCTGGCGCGGTGGCAGGGCAGCCTCGAGCAGGGCCGACTTGGTGTCGAGGGGAGAGATGACCCGCTGAACGCTCTCTAGGGCTGCCAGCTCGTCTCGGATACGGTGGATCTCCTGACGCCCCACGGGATCGACCTCCATCCGAAGGACGCCCCACGAGGGACCGAGCCTGCGCCCGACGACCTCCACCAGGTCCACACCCTCGTTCTGAAAGACGCGCAAGACGTCCATTGCCACCCCGGGTCCGTTGTTGGTCTCCACCACGAAGAACTGGTCCAGGGCCACGTGGTCCGCCCGGGGCAACGGGATGCCGCCGATGGCGCAGCTCTGACCGAGGCGGTGGACCACCAGCGCTGCTCCCGATTCCCCCCGGATGACCGTGGCTGCCAGCTCGCTATCCCGATCCGGCTTGCAGACGTCGCACCAATGCACGTCGCCGACCTCCCCCTGCACCTCGTCTGGAGCCATGATCTCCGCGCCCTGGTGGATCTTGAGCAGGTGGGATGCCTTCTCCTCGATCAGGGCCACCAGGCCCCTGGCTTCCTGCTCGTCCAACAGAGCGGGAAACACCCCGGGAGGAGGCGCGAGCTGACCGAAGTGGAGCGCGATCTGCTCCAGCCACCAGCCGGGGGGACGATCCTGCTCCAGGCCACCCAGCGCGGTCATCTCCGCCGTCGCCAGGTCCACCAGGACACGGATGAGCCGATCATCGGCCTCCGGGCGACCGAGCAGGCCTTTCAGCCAGCGCAACCCTTCCTTGGCGAGAAGGCCCCACCAGGCACGCTGGTAGGCGTCGTGGATGCTCTCGCGGCTCCCGTCGGGGACCACGTCTTCCCAGCCCTCCGGCAGCGGGCGTGGAGCGCTTCCCTTCACCAGGTAGATCTCGTCACCATCGCTCACGCGATGCAGCAGATCGACCTCGTCCTTGCGGTTGAGCACCGCATGGTCGGCCAGCGCCAGGAACTCGTGGTGGATGGACTTGGCGAAGTCCAGCACGGTCGCGCCGAGAGGGAGCGTCTTTCTCTCCCCCGTGGGGGTGAACACGTGGATCGACGACTCCGTGGCCACGGTCCGCGAACACCGGAGAGCAGCGAGCCCAGGCCCGTCGACGTAGGTGTCGCCGGTCATGGCTCGGTCGTCGAGGACCAGGTGGACCGAGCTGGTGAGCGTGCCGAGGCTCTTGTCCGCCGAGACCAGCTTGGTGTGGATCGCCCGGTAGCCGCTGGCCGATGGTGATCCCATGAAGTCCGACAGCTCCCGTCGACGGTAGTCCTGATTGGCGTGGAGTCGCTCGAGGAGCTGGTACGCCTTCGCAGGGTGGGTGCAGGGGACCGAGACGTAGCCGCACAGGAACAGGGCTCTGGCCCACTCGGTCTTCCTGAAGCCCTCCAGGTTCTCGCTGATGGACACCAGGTCGCGCCACTCCCAGCGTACCTTCCAGGGCTCGATGCTCGCGCCGAGAGCGTCGCGCACGATCCTCTCGTGCCTGGATGGTCCAAGCTCCGCCGAGCGCATCTCGCCCACGAACTCGAGCAGCAGATCCCAGCGCTCACGGTTGAGGTGATGCAGCACGCTGCAGCGCAGGGCACGGCTCTCCAGCCAGAATCCCCAGGCCCGCGCCAGTGGTGCGATCACCTTGTCCGCTCGCTGTAGCAGGCTGCGGTCCTCGAGGCCGAGGCTCGGGAGAGGGTATTGAGGCCGGCCGCCGCGGCGGGGGAACTCCCGGGCCCACCGTCTCACGACACCTTCCGGGTCCATGCGATCCAGGTAGTCGTAGATGATGAGGGCCAGGGCTCGGGGATCACCCCCGAAGCTCCGGGTGGGGTGGGGTTCCTCCTCTGGGCGAAGCTCGTACAGCGCTCGCCAGTCAGCAAGGATCCGCCTCGTTCCGTCAGAGAGCCCGGTCAGGCCACCCAGGAAGTCCCCGGGCAGGGCGTGCAGCAGCGCTGCCCGGGTCAGATCCGGATCGTCGAAGCGTACGGATAGCTCCGAGGCCAGACCTCGGCAGTGCTCGAGCCTGGCGGTGTCCAAGCCGGCCTCTCGAAGAAACTCGAAGCACTCGGAAAGTCCGGGCAGTGAGGAAGTCGATGGTGTGGAGCGGGTTCGACTCATGGCAGCACCCTCTGCTCCGCTGGCCCGTCATCGAGTGCGGGCTCGAGTGTCGGAACACCATCAATATATGGCCTGCGAGCTCGGGGCGCAGCATGGGACGGCAGACATTTTCCAAGATTCATGGGTGCCACGGTTTCCATGACGGGTCGCTCGGAGGCCTGGCCCGGTGGGCGATGACGAGGGCTACGACTGCGCTGTAGGGTCGTTTTGCCGGGCGTGGATCATGACCTGGCGCAGCTACTGAACGACTCCTCAGTCGGTTTTGCCGGGCTCTGCATCCCTGCGGATCGCGCGAAGATCCCCATCAGGACGGAACGAGCGCCGCTCTCCGTTCTATGGGTGTGGTGAAAATCAATATATTGAGTCCGCGTTACGGATCTGGGACCTGTCCGGCTCCCTTGCCTGCACAGGGCGAGTCCCATGCACCCTCCGCAACACCCCTTCGCTCGCGCCACCACTCGCCCAGCGGGACCATGTAGGAGAGAGGACACCAGGCATCCGGATGGAGCCGGCCTCGACGCGCCGCTCCAGCGCCAACCCATGCAGGAAGACGATCTCGCAGCCCGCCACGTCGGCGGAGGACGGGATCCCCCTGGCGGCGCTCGCCATCGCCGAACTCTTCAACAACCTCGAAGGCATCCAGTCGAAGTTCACCGTCGTAGGCGCGACCGCCGGTGTCACCCGACCCTACCAGGCCCAGCTCCACCTCCCCCTGGCCCAAGCACGGGATCGTCGGGAAGAGCGAGAAGATGCGCCGCATCTTGGAGCGAGCGCGCAAGGTGGCCAAGACGGGCCTGCTGGTGCTCTTGCTGGGCGAGACCGGGACGGGCAAGGATCTGCTGGCCCGGTACATCGACTTCCACTGCGGGCGCTCGGGGAGATTCGTCGTGGTGGACTGCGCTGCTCGCCGGGACAACCTGCTGGCCGACGACCTGTGGGGCCACGAGAAAGGTGGCTTCACCAGCGCGTCCAGCTCTCGCAAGGGGTTGGTAGAGGAGGCGAATATGGGCACGCTGTTCTTCGACGAGATCGGTGAGCTGTCTCCCGACGATCAGACCGCGCTGCTCCGCCTCATCGAGACGGGCACCTTCAGGAAGATCGGCTCGAACAAGGTCGTCGGGGTCGATGTACGTGTGGTGGCGGCCACGAACCGCGACCTGAAGGCGATGGTCGAGGAAGGGACTTTTCGCAGCGATCTCTACTACCGGCTGTTCGAAGCCAAGATCACCATCCCTCCCCTCCGTGAGCGCAGGGAGGACGTTCCCCTCATCGCCCAGTACCTGGCCGACGTGGTGCTCGTGAAGAAGGGCCTCCGCAGGAGGGGCATCGCCCCGGAAGCGTTGCACGTACTCCAGAGCTACGACTGGCCCGGCAACGCCCGCGAGCTCCGAGGGATCCTCATCCGTGCCAGCCTCGACGCCGCCGGCGACACCATCACGGCCAACGACATTCGGCGTGAGCTGCAGGACGAGGGGGTCAGCCCTGCCGCCCTGCAAGGGCTCGTGGCCCGATTCGCCCAGGTCCTCGTCGAGCAGGAGGGCCACGCACGCCTGGCCACGCTCGAGAAGCTGACCGGATTCCCGAGGGAGGTCATCGAGCAGCGGATGGAGCGCTTGGTGGAACGCGAGGGGTTCCAGCTCGCCAGCATCGCGGGCCAGCCTGCCTATCTCCCCACGGGGTCAGCCCTCGAGGTGGACTCCTGTGCCAGCTGCCCACACCGCCAGTCCAGCGGCGACGAGCAGGAGCCGCAGGCCGATGAGCCGGCAGAGGACACCATCCCCGAGACCCCAGAAGAGGTGGCCCTGCGGCTCGTTCGGGAAGGGGGCAAGGTGACCACCCGGGCGCTCTGCAATGACGCCGGGGTGACAAAGGACGCCGCCAGCAAGCTCCTGGGCCGCTTGGTCCGGAGCGGCCTCTTGGAGAGGCGAGGGGGCGGCCGGGGGGCGCACTACGTCGAGCCGGCTTGAGCCCGTCTCGGTGTGCGAGGTCGCCGCAGCCGAACGGCTACGCCCGGTAGTCCCTGCTGATCCTCTGCTCTGGGGGGATCTCCCGCTCGATCACCCAGGTGTTCAGCAGGGCGCTTTCATCGTTTCCACGTGGACCCATACGGCCCGCCTTCGGGGTCATGGGGGAGGTATCGGGTGGTGGTGGATGCGGTGGGGGTGGTGCGGAAGCCGCGTCGTCGGCGTGGGCGGTGAGGGAGTCCAGCGTGGAGGAGGACACGAGCT
>CAZHIK010000621.1:0-5863 GCA_964532635.1 uncultured Enterobacterales bacterium | reverse complement strand
CATGGTGCCGTGATCCATTCCGTTTTTCTGCGATTATTCGCGACAGGGGACTAGCTGGGCGATGACAAACCCGGACCGAGCGGGATGAAGCAGACCCGTCCGCGGGGGGCGAGGCCGGCGAGCCGGCCATTCCCGAGGAAGGAGCGTGCCGAGGCACGTGATTGACAAGGGACGACGCCCACGGGCGGGGCCACCCAGCCGGCGACGGGAGGGTTTTTCGACGACCTGCTACGGCATGGCTTCCGGATCGAGCAGCATCCCACCCGGGGTGTACCAGCGATACCAGCACCCCTGACCCAGATCCTGCCCCCAGACCTCCGCGAAGCCACCGCGCTGCAGGACCTGCCTCGCCACCCTCTGAGAACCCGGGCGCCGCTGCAGCCAGCGCTCCTCCAGGAAGCCGCAGCCGAAGCTGGCGAAGGCATTGGCCTCGTGGCCCCAGCGAACCGTGTCGTGAACGTAGGTGGCGATGACCTCGGTGCGCTGGCGCCCCGCCAGGAACAGCTCCAGCTTGCCCGGCTCCTCGGGGGAGGGGGAGAACAGCCCGTGGTCCACCGCCACCACGCAGCGACCCTGATCCGGACTCGGGCAGCTGGCGTCCAGCAGAGAGCGCACCGTTGCCGGATCGAGGCGGTCCTCCACGCGGTAGCACAGTCCCGGCTGGGCCTGGGTCCAGGTGCGCAGCAGCGGAATCACACGGTCCGCCTTGGGCTCGGGCAGCCACTGGGGCAACCAGCCTGCCAGGAAGACCAGCCCCGGCAGCACCCACAGCGGGCGCGGCAGCGCAGCCAGCCCCCCGGCCCCCAGCAGAGCCAGGGCCACCGCCAGGGCCGGGAAGTTGTCGAACCCGGCCCGGAAGCCGAGCACCACGGCAGGGGTGATCAGCAACCAGGCCAGCAGCACGAGCACAGGCCCTCGCCCCTCGGGGGCAAGGGCCCGACGGTGGCGCAGCGTCAGCGCCCCCAGCCCCAGCACACCCACAGCCGCCGTCGTGGGGCCGATCATCATCCCAAGCTGCCGCAGCATCACCGGCACCTCGGTCACACCCTGGTAGGCCTCGCGCCGCCCGAGCTTGCCGGACAGGTACGGCCACAGCTCCACCACGGCCGGGCAGGCGCCCAGCGCCCACGCAGCGCAGACCACCGCCAGCCGGCCCAGCGCCAGAGCCTTGGGCTGACCCCGCAGCACCCCCCACAGCAGCAAGGGCAGGGTGCTGCCCACCCACAGCAGGCCCGAAGGCCGGATTGCCATGGCCATCGCTCCACTCAGCGCCACCAGGACCACGCTGCTCCAGCGCCGCAGCGGTGGATCCCGCACCAGGGTCCACAGCAGCAGCAGCACCAGGGCCAACTCGGGCACGTGGATCCACGTGCTGCGTCCCACCACCACCACGCTCCAGCCCCCCGCCAGCAGCGCCACCGCGATAGCGGCCGCAGGGCCGCCGAACAGGCGCCGGGCGACGCCGGCGACACAGCCCAGGGCCAGGCCCACCCACAGCAGGCTGAACAGCTCCATCACCAGCGGCCGTGGCACACCCACGGCCATGGGCAGGGCCAGCAGCAGCCCGTAGCCCGCGGTGGGCTGGGTGAAGACCTCGCGCAGCAGCCAGCGGGGATCGGGCCGGACCAGCGCGTCATGGACCAGCGGCAGTTGGTCATAGGCCAGGTTGGCGTCCCAGGGCAGGCGCGGATCCAGGATCAGGAAGCGCAGGTGGGCCAGCAGCACGAGGACCAGCACCCCGCCCAGCCACCAGAGCCAGGCGCGCTCGCCCCCGCGGTCGGTCATCACGGAGTGGCGGCTAGGCGCACTCGTCGTCGTCGCCGTCGATCAGATCGTCGCAGTCGTTGTCGATGCCGTCGTCGCAGATCTCGTCGGCGACCGGGTTGATGGCGCTGTCGCTGTCGTCGCAGTCCTCGCTCTCGTAGAACCCGTCGCCGTCGGCGTCGGTGCCGCCGGTGTCGGCGACGTGGCCCGTGTAGTCGGAGACGTGGCCACCGAAGCAGCCAGCGACCAAGGCCAGGGATGCAGACAGGACCAAGAGGGCGCGACGCTTCATGGATGACTCCGGAGCAGGGAGCCCAGCGTATCACAGCCGAGCCGGCCAGCAGGTCGCGCTCCAGCTCCCCGAAGCCGTCCTCCAAGTGGTCGGCCAAGCCGCGGGAGCAGTCGGAGACGAGCTGATCACAGCTACCCAAGCCGAGGATCAGTCCTGCTGAGGCTCCACGAAGCGGACACTGGTCTCCCTGTGCGGCTCGCTGTGCAGCCGGACGACGGGCCAGCCCAGCACGGACGCCGCGAAGACGTCGTGGTGATCGGGCACCCCGAGGAAGCGGCGCATCTTGTCGAAGCCCAGCACCAGGAATCCGCAGGCGGCCTTCTGCAGGTACCCGTTCCAGCAGGTGCCCAGTCCGCGGGCATGGGCCGCGACCTGGATGCGCGAGAAGCGGTCCGGATCGAGCGAGCCGTGGGTGATAGCGTCCCCCGGACAGACCGCAATGCACTGCCCGCAGAGCACGCACATCGAGGTCTCACCCACCTCGGCCAGCGCCATGGGCTCGGCCGAGAACACACCCACTGGGCACACTCGGGCGCACAGCCCGTCCTTCTTGCAGCGTTCAGGATCGACGGCGATGGTTCGTTCTTTCATTTCCTGCCTCCCAACAGGTTCTTTGCCAGGGCACCACAGGCGAAGATCCAGCGGTCACGACGACCCGCAGCGGCAAGAGCGGGCCCAGCCATCCCGTGCTTGTACTGCGCACGGGCGAGGGGTAGCCTCCAGACATGTGCCGAACCTTCTGTCCAGAAAAGAGCCTGATCCCAGGCCTCCTCCTGGCCTTCCTCACAGCGGGATGCGGTGGCTCCCCTGGTGACCGCGGATCACCAGCCCCCGCCTGCGGCTCCGGCTACATCGACGACCTCGGCACCTGCGTCCCCCAGACCTGCGGCTCGGGCGCCTGGGGGAACCTGGAGGTTGACGACAGCACCGTCCACGTGGACATCACGGCCGGGGAGGGCGGAGACGGCAGCGCCGGGGCTCCCCTCCGCAGCATCCAGCCCGCGCTGGACCTGGCGGGTGGCCGCGGCGGTGGGCTGGTAGCGTTGGCGGCCGGGACCTACCCAGAGACGCTCTCGCTCACGACCGACCACGCGGGCGTGCGGCTGGCGGGGAGGTGTCATGAGCTGGTGCTCCTGGATGCGAGCGTGGGGGACGAGGAGACGCCGGGGATCGACATCAGCAGTGCACAGGGGGAGGTGGAGCTGTCGGGAATGAGAGTGATGGGATCGAATGGAGTCGGGGTGTCGGTCGGCTCGGGAGTGGTACGGCTGGCCGACCTCGAGGTGGAAGGAAGCGCGTCATTCGGTGCCTATGCCTACCGAGGAAGCTTCTCGGCCCCCACCATCGTCGAGCTTCGTGACTGCGAAGTCTCGACAAGCCGAGTCATCGGGCTGCTCGCGCACGACTCGGGCACCGAGGTCACGCTGGTGGACACGGAGATCCGGGGCACACAGCCCGACGAGGGCGGAACCTACGGCTTCGGCATCCAGATCCACTCCGCCGCGGCGCTGACGGCCGACGGATGTTCGATCGCCGACAACGCGCCCTTCGGGATCTGGGCCACCCATCAGGGGACCGAGGTGGTGCTCGAGGACTCGCAGATCACCGGCACCCACCCCGGATCGGAGATGGGCTACTGCATCCTGGTCCAGGACGGCGCCACGATCGAGGCCCGCTCCTGCGCGATGATCGACAACGAGGTTGAGTACGGCATCCGTGCCCAGGATCCAGGCACAGCGGTCGCTATCGAGGAGTTGACCGTCACTGGACTGGGCGCGACGGACGATGGCTTCGCCGACGTGATGGCGTTCTCCGACGGTGCCGACCTCGTCGCGCGGTCCTGCCTGATTCGAGACAGCTGCGCCGGCGGGATCATCGCAGAGGGCCTGGGCACGGTGGTGGCCATGAGGGACATCCAGTTCCTGAGCCTGGAGGCTGGAGCCCATGACTGGGCTGGCGCCTTCTTAGCGGCCCTGGCGGGGGCATCGCTTCAGGCGGAGTCCTGTTCGCTGGAGCAGGGCTCGGCGGGAGCAGGGATCGTCGGCTCGGGTGTAGGCACCTCTGTCACGGTCAGCGACACCCGGATCCTCGGAGTCCTACAGACGCCGAGCAGAGACGTCTTCCAAGCGGTTGCCGTCGAGGAAGGTGCCGCCGTCCACCTGGAGTCATGCGCGCTCCACGACAACGCCTGGGGCGGTGTCTACGCCACCGACGCGGGCACCGAGATCTCCCTCGAAGCCGTCGCGATCTCGGACAACAGGACCGCTGTGGATGGCCAGGTGAGCCCCGGCATCCTCCTGTCCGGCGGCGCCCATCTCTCTGGGGAGTCCGTGATGGTGGACGGGTGCCCCCTTGCTGGGCTGTGGGCGATGGACGAAGGCACCTCCTTCACCCTCCAAGGCTCGATCCTGTCGGGCTCGAGTCTGACCAACCTCTACGGGCTCGGATCCGGGCTGTGCGTGATCGGAGGCGCCCAGGGGGAGGTGAGCGACACCGAGTTCATCGCCAACCGGGGCCCGGGGGCGATGGTCCTCGTCGGCGGCGCCTCCCTCCACTGCGAAGGCTGCCGCATCGAGGGCAACGAGTTCGCGGGCTTGGTGGTCGGCGACGCCACGGTGGAGTCGCTCGACAGCCGGATCGAGGACACCGCGCCGAGCCCGGACTCGGGCGGGGGATACGGCCTCTACGTCCTGGAAGACTCCGAGACCACCACGACCGTCCTGCTCTCGGACATGGCGATCCGCGGCAACCCGATGGGGGGAGTCTGGCTCGGCAGTGACGGCTCCTACCAGCTCCGGTCCAGCGACATCGCCGGCGGCGAGGGGGATCTCCGTGGCGGCTGGAGGCGCTGCGGCGACGCGGTCTTCGCGCAGGAAGGGGTCCAGGCCTGGGACGGGAGCGAGGGGCTGCTGATCACCGACACCACACTTCGCGACGCCAACGGCGCTGGACTGTTCCTCGACTCCGCCAACGCCACCCTCGCCGGCAACACCTACACCGACAACGACTTCGACCTGGTAGTCCAGGGTGAGGGCTGCGAGGCCCCCCCCGAGGGGGGGGAGGAGGCAGGCGCCACCGACATCTGCCCCACCTGGGACTACCCGACCTGCCATGACCAGCCCGTCTTGCTGCTCGAGCTCGATGCGCTCCAGAGCAGCCTACGCAGTCCGGAGCTGCCACCGCTGACGCTCCCCATCGACGATGGCGCAGAGCTCCAGGTCGCCACCAACATCTTGTCCAGCACCGGCCTCACCACCGAATGAGCTCCATCATGACCGGACCCACGGAGCCTGCTGGGATCGGCTGGGCAACAGGCGCGGCTACTCGACGCAGTCCTCGTCCTCACCGTCGGTCAGGCCGTCGCAGTCGTTGTCGATGCCGTCGTCGCAGATCTCGTCGGCTCCAGGGTTGACGTCTGGATCGTCGTCGTCGCAGTCTCCGTCGTTGGCGAACCAGCCGTCGTCGTCAGCGTCCCGAGCGGGCCAACCCGAGTAGTCGTCGGTAGCGAAGGTCTCGCTGTCGATGATCTCGGCCGCGTAGTCGGAGGTCACGAAGAGGTCGCAGCCCGACGCGAGACCCAGCACCGAAGAAGCCACCAGCAGCAGGCGGCGTCTCACTCCACGCACTCCTCGTCGTCGGCGTCGATCAAGTCATCGCAGTCGTTGTCGATGCCGTCGTCGCAGATCTCGTCGGCGTCGGGGTTGACGTCGGGGTTCTCGTCGTCGCAGTCGTCGATCTCGTCGAAGCCGTCCTCGTCGAAGTCCTCGGGGGCCAGATCCTCGCTGTCGGGCCAGGTGCCGTAGTCGA
>CAZHIK010000620.1:0-5865 GCA_964532635.1 uncultured Enterobacterales bacterium | reverse complement strand
GGGGAGGGGGAGGGGGGCGACCCCCATGCTGAACGTGCGGTGTGGCCCGTCGGCCTTGGGGATGGTCAGGCTGACTTGGGTGGCCCGGGCGTCGGTGGCCAGGGCCTCGAGGGTGAGGCTTCGGGCGGGGCAGGAGGAGCAGGCCTCCACCCGACCGCAGTCTCGGCCTGTGGGGCCCGCCAGCGAGCATGCCAGCGCCCGCCCCAGGAAGGTGCCCGGGATCATGGGGGCGTGGCGACCGAACAGCTCTGTGGCCGCGGCGTTCCAGTCCAGCATGGTCCAGTCGCTGGTGATGAGCACCGCGGGCACAGGCAGCAGCTCCAGCATCGCCAGGGCGTCGAAGGAGGCGGTCGTGGGGTTGGGCTCTTTCACGCGAAGAGCCTAGGGCGGTACCGGCCTGTGAGCAAGCGCCTGATCGCGTTGGGTCCGCACGTCCCCGGTTCAACGCTCGAAGTTGTAGCCGTCCTCTTCGAACAAGGACACGCAGGCATCCACCACCCTCGGCTCCGGGGTCTTCCCCCGCAGGCGCCGCAGCTCCGCCAGGGCGGCGGCGATGCTGTGGGCCGGCCGGTAGGGCCGGTGGGAGACCATGGCCTCCATGATGTCCGCCACCGCGATGATGCGAGCCTCCGCTCGGATCTGCCGCCCCTTCAGCCCATCGGGGTAGCCCGAGCCGTCCAGGCGCTCGTGGTGCTGCCGCACGATGGTGTGGATGGGGAAGGGCATCACCACGTGCTCGAGGATCTCGAAGCTCTGCACCGGGTGCTGCTGCAGCAGCCGGAACTCGATCTCCGTCAGGGAGCTGGGCTTGGTGAGGATGTCGGCCGGGACGGCGATCTTGCCGATGTCGTGGAGCATGGCTGCGATCCGGATGGCGTCCACCTGCGACGGAGACAGCCCCAGCTTGTCAGCCAAGGCCCTGGCCAGGTCGGACACCCGGCGCTGGTGGCCCGCGGTGTAGGGATCCCGGATCTCCACCGCGCGGGTGATGGCCTCGGTGGTGCCCCGCAGCAGCAGGCGCAGGTTGGCCACCGACTTGCGCAGCTTGCCCTCGGCCTGGCGGCGGCGTAGCAGTCCCCAGACCGAGTCGGTGAACAGGGACAGCTGCTCGATGTCGGTCTCGTCGTAGGCGTGCTCCTTGTCTCCGACCCCGAACACCGCCCGGACCCGACCGCCCTCGACCACCGGCACGCTCATGTGGCGCGTGAACTTCAGACACGCGGGGTAGGGGACGCTGACATCGCTCTGCTTCGGGTAGGCATTGTGGGCGACCGGCTGCTGCAAGCGGAGCGCGTCGGCCCAGATTCCGGCTTCGTAGAGGCCCACCTGCCGGGGACCGCCTTTGTCCGGGGCGGTCACAGGCTCGCCGAGCACGGACTGCAGGCGCAGGCCCTGCTGGTTCTTGTCCACGAAGTACAGGTAGCCGCAGCGGCTGTGGGTGAGCTTCACCGCTTCTTCCAGGGCCCAGGCGAGCACGTCCCCGCCCTTCTCTTCACGCCAACGCCCCAGCTCCATCAGGGCCTCGAGGCGCTCGTTGTGCCGCTTGATCTGCCGCTCCCTGTCGCGCTGCTCCGTGAGGACCTCGATGGACTCCACCACCAGCGGACGCCCGTCGAGGAGCAGGGGCCTGGCGGTGACCCGCACCGCGATCTGCTGGCCGCGATCCCCCTGGAGCACCCGCTCCGTGCTGTCGCACTCGGCGCCTTGATCGTTCACGGGGCACTCCCCCAGCCTGTGAGCGCAGCCCAGGGCGCTGCAGGGGTGGCCCGCGTGGGCTCGGGCTGAGAATCCCAGCAGGACCTCGGCGGCGGGGTTGGTGTGGACCAGCTGCGACAGCTTGGGGTCCACCACGGCCACGGCCAGCTCTACAGGGTCCAGGTTGGTCAGCCGTGCCAGGCTCCGCTCGAGATCGGTCCTGCGGGCCTGGGGGCTCATGTCCTGCAGGGTGACCAGGGCCATGCGCTGTTGTCCCACCTTCAGTGGGGAGGCGCCGAGCAGGAAGATCCTGAGCCGGGCTTCCTCCCACGTACCCGAGGTGAGCCGCAGCTCCTGGGAGCGGGTCCAGCCGTGGTCGTCGATGGCCTTCAGCACCGCGCCGCTGAGGGGGCAGCGTCCGCAGCCGCTGCGCAGCCCGCAGGCGCCCTCCGCGGCGTGGATGCAGTCGGTGAGGGCGCCCAGGCTGCCCATCTCGGTGGGGCTGGCGGTGCTCCCGAAAGCCAGGGCTGCGCTGTGGTTGATGGCGCACACCCGCAGGTCTCGGTCCAGGATGATGGCTGCTGTGGGAAGCTGCTCGATCAGGGACAGGAGCTGAGGCGTTGCTGGACGATCTTCGCTGGACATGGTGGGCACGGGGAGGCGGGAACCCTTGGGCTCATCGGCGCGTCTCGGACAGCGCTTGAGTAGATAGTATTCTACTTATACAGCAGACTTCCGCCGCGCTCCAGGCTCATGAATCGTCCTCGAGCAGGGGCTGGATGGGCGCCAGGAACACCGAGCACATCCCGCCCACCAGGCGCGCAAGCCCCGGGCTGGTGGCCACCGCGGGCACGGTGATGGCCGCATCGCGCCGCCGGGCCAGCTCTGCCAGGGAGAACTCCAGGGCGCCGCAGGCGCGCAGCAGCTCGATGGTCTCGCCGATGTCCTCGGCGCGGGTCTCCTCTCGAGGAGCGTCCAGTACCCCCTGCAGCCAGGCGGAGCGCTCGGGGGGTAGGGTGCACAGGGCGCGCGCCACCAAGACCGATCGTTTGCCCTCCGCGATGTCCGTGCCTACCGTGCCGCGGCCCTTGCTGCCGTACAGGTCGAGCACGTCGTCCTGGATCTGGAAGAGCACGCCCATGTGTCGCGCGGCCTCGGCCAGATCCTCCACCACCGCGGGATCGGCCCCGCAGAACAGTGCGGCGCCAGTCATGGGCAGGGCGAACAGGCCCGAGGTCTTGCCCTCCACCATGGCGAAGTAGCCCTCGAGGCTCGCGGGCTCGCTCTTGAGGGCGAACTCCTGCTCCTGGCCGTCGATCACCCGCAGGGTCTCCAGCAGCACCCGCTCGGCCACGGCCTCCCGCAGCGCGGCTGGGGCGTCGAGGCGCTGGACGAGCAGCATGGTCCAGTAGAACATGGCGTCGCCCAGGTTGATGGCCTGGGGAGCCCCGTAGCGGGCCCACACCGTGGGTTCGCCCCGGCGGATGCGATCGCCGTCCTGCAGGTCGTCGTGGACCAGGGTTGCGTTGTGCAGCATCTCGCAAGCGGCGCCCAGGGGGACCAGCTCGGCGGGATCGCGGCCCAGCGCTTCGGCCGTGAGCAGGGGCAGGAGCGCGCGCAGGCGCTTCCCGCCGGTCTTCATGTGGTAGCGGGACATGTCGGGCAGGGTGGAGCCGGGGGGCACGCTGCTCGTCACCGTGTGCTCGACCAGATCCAGGATCACCGGGAGCCAGGCCTGCCTGGCTCGAGCGAAGCTGTCGCGGAAGTCCATGGTGTCCTCGGGGTCAGGCCTTGCGGGGATCGTGTCCACCCAGGCCAGGCAGGAACGCGCGGGTGTTGCGCAGGGCGCGGATGATGGAGCCCAGGGCGGCCTCCGGTCCGTGGGAGACCCGCACCACCAGGCGGGCCAGCACCTCGTAGAGCCGTGTGACGTCCTCCACCAGCGCCAGCCGCTCGTGGCACCAGGCCTTGGTGGTGCCCCGCGGCAGGGCTGCCCGGGCGGCGATCACCGCTTCGCGCAGCGCCAGCACCGCCTCGAGATCCCGGCGGGTGAGGATGGTGGCCACGGTGCGCAGCAGGCGCCGCTCGGCCTCGTACAGGGCCTTGCGGGAGCCCGGGGTGGTGGTGACCCGTACCGCGCCGATGCGCTCCAGTTCACGCAAGCTCGTGCTGATCAGCCCGGCGCTCAGGCCCAGCACCTCGGACAGTTCCGCCTGATCCAGGGCTCGGGGGCTCAGGTAGAGGCTGGCCCAGATGCGCCCAAGGTTTCGCTTGAAGCCGAAGGCCTGGAAGAAGGCTCCGAACTGGTCCACCAGCCGCGCGATGGCGGGGTGCTCGTGCCAGGTCTGCAGATCGCTGCGGGTGTTCATCGATTTCACGTTTTCGTGAAACTGGGAGCACAGAGCATAGCCACCTGTCGCGGGGCCGCAAGCCCCTCCCCGGGCGCTGGAAGGTGAGTGCGTCTACCCGGCTTCGATCACCGCCAGGTAGAGCGGGGCCGGGTTGGCGCAGGTGGTGCAGAACAGGCCGAGGAGCCACAGGCCCTCGCCTTCGAAGCCGGCGAAGGCGTTGCCCGCTTCGTCGGTGGCGCCGATGAGCTCGAACTCACCCACGCCGCCGATGTCGGCCGTGTACATCTCGTCGGGGATGATCTGCAGATCCAGGAACTGCTGCTCCATCTCATCGACGGACAGCTCGTACCGGGCGAGCATCAGGAAGTCGATGTTGGACAGGGAGAAGGCGTTGCCCTGGCCGTCGGTGGTCAGCGACAGCCAGCTGATGTTGTAGTCGCGCCCAGCGGGAACTTCGATGACGCCGCCGGACGACAGGTCGGCGTCGAACTCGAGCAACGCGGAGTCGGCGGTCAGCTCCACCGTGGTGTTGGTCTCGTCGGCGGTGGGGTCGAAGAAGGTGAGCATCCGGTACTCGTACAGCCCGGTGAGCGCTGTGAACAGGAAGGTGGCGCCCAGCTCGGAGCAGACCTCCTGGGAGGAGTCGATGCTGGTGCCGTTGAAGTTGAACTGCGACATGGTGGCGCTGGTCTCGCCCGCGGAGGGGTAGTAGTCCACGTTGCCCGAGATCTCGGACTGGGACAGCTCGTTGGTGGAGATCTGGTCGAGCACGTCTTGGGGGGCCAGGTCGTAGAAGCGCACGATGCGCATGGTGTCGATGTCGGTGGTGGGATCCATGTCGTGGGCGAGCAGATCGGAGCTGAGGCCGGACCAGTCAAGGGTGAGGTCTTCGGGGCAATCCTGCACGGCGACCACGTCGGCGGTGAGCGAAGTGGTGAAGCTGTAGTTGAACTCGTCCGAGAGATCGATCTGGTACGTGCCGCAGCCGACGAGCAGCAGGACGGGCAGGATGCGGGAGATGGTCATGGGTGCGTTTCCTTCGAGTTTCGACGTGCCTCTGTAACGTGCCCGAACCCCCGTCGAGCTGATCGCATTCGCTCCCGTTACGTCGCTCGGCTACGCTGTGTGCCGCAAGTCCCCGAGGAGATTCCATGCCCCGCCCCATCCTGGCCATCCCCGTTCTCGCCCTGCTCGCCGTGGGCTGCAAGCCGCCCCCCGAGGCGCCCACGGACCTCAACGAGCTGAGCATCTACCTGTTCAGCAACTGGGAGACGGAGGAGCTTGGTGTGCTCGAGGTGGGCATGCACAACATGCAGCAGCTGTTCGTCGAGATGGACCTCGACGTGGACTACCAGGATCGCTCCTACCAGATCGACAACCTGGGCAGCGACGATCTGGTGGAGGTGAACCCGCCCGACGGCACGGATCCCGGCGACTGCCTCGGGGTAGGCCTGGTGGCGGGATCGGCTTTCGGCCCCGAGCAGCATGCCGAGGCCATCATCCAGGCGGACCAGACCCCCATCGAGCCCAACTCTCGCGACCAGTACGAGCGCATCTTCCTCGATCCCACGGACCCCTCCTGCTTCCCCAGCCGCGAGTGCACGGTGCTGCGCACCAACAACGACCTCATCAAGAAGAACTCCCTGATGGAGATCCCCTACGAGATGATCAAGGACTTCCGCTGGGTGGAGCTGTCCGAAGACGGCGAGCCTGGCACCGACGTCTGGGGCATCCTGGCCCGCACCTGGATCGAGGAAGCGGGCATCGGCGAGAGCGGCAACAACACCATCGAGCAGAGCTACAGCATCGACGTCTTCCT
>CAZHIK010000619.1:0-5866 GCA_964532635.1 uncultured Enterobacterales bacterium | reverse complement strand
TCGATGCAGGAGTCGCAGATCTCGTCGGCCTCGGGGTTGACGTCGGGGTTCCCGTCGTCGCAGTCGACCGTCTCGTCGAAGCCGTCCCCGTCGAAGTCCTCGGGGGCCAGATCCTCGCTGTCGGGCCAGGTGCCGTAGTCGAGGGTGTACTCCTCACGCTCACAGCCGGTGAGGGGGGCGAGCAGCGCGGAAGCCAGCAACAGCAAGCGACGCTTCATGGGGACTCCGGAGCAGGGGTGCGGTTATCGTACCGGACCCCGACGTCACCTGTCGAAGGGAACGCGAGGCAGCATGAGCCCTTCCCGCCGAAACGACCTCGTCCATCGCGCCCGCCGCACCCTCGTGCCGCCCTACCAGCACGTGCAGCGGCAGCTGCACGACCTGCGCATGATGGTCTTCGAGGTCACCCAGCGCTGCAACCTCACCTGCCGCCACTGCGGCTCGGACTGCACCTCCGCCTCGGACGTTCCGGACCTGCCCCGCGACAAGATCCTGGAGGTGCTCCGGGAACTGGCCGAGGCCTACGATCCCAAGCGCATCACCGTGATGATCGGCGGCGGCGAGCCCCTGCTCTACGAAGGTCTGTGGGACCTGGGCCGCCAGATCCGCAAGCTGGGCTTCCCCTGGGGCATGGTCACCAACGGCTCCATGTGGACCGAAGCCACCCTCGAGCAAGCCCGCAAGGCCGGTGCCCGGAGCATCAGCGTCAGCCTCGACGGCCCCAAAAACGCCCACGAGTGGCTGCGGGGCAAGGACGGCGACTTCGACACGGTGCTGGCCACCATCGAGCGGCTCATCGCCGCCGAGTGGCTCAACGTCATGGACGTGATCACCGTGGTGCACCCCGAGAACGTTCACCGGCTCGAGGAGACCTGGGAGATCATGCAGCGCATCGGCGCCCCCGGCTGGCGCCTGATCCCCATCTCCCCCATCGGTCGAGCCAAGACCAACCGCAAGCTGCTGCTGGACACCGAGCAGTTCCAGCTGCTGCTGGGTACCATCATGGACCTGCGGCAGCGCTCGGACATGCCCGTGTACCTCTCCGAGTCCAACTACATGGGCCGCGACCTGGACCTGCGGGTTCGCGACCACCACTACTTCTGCCGGGCGGGCATCACCTTCGGCGGGGTGATGGTCAACGGGGACATCCTGGCCTGCGCCAGCATCGACCGGCGCTTCCGGCAGGGCAACGTCTTCGACGACAGCTTCGTGGACGTCTGGGAGAACCGCTTCGAGCTGTTCCGGGACCGCCGCTGGATGAAGACCGAGCGCTGCAGTGGCTGTGAGGAGTGGCGCTACTGCCAGGGCAACAGCTTCCACAACTGGGATCTGGACGAAAACGCCCCCGGCGCCTGCCAGTTCCACGACCACTGCCTGGGCGAGATCCCACTGAAGGGAGACATCCCCCTGAAGCGCACGCGGCCGGGGCCAAGGCGGAGGGAGACCTGATGGCCCGTACCTGGATCCTGTGGGCGTGCCTCGTCTTGTCCGGCTGCGTGCGCTACGCCGTGCTCTCGAGCGCCGAGCGGTATGTGGATCCGCCTACCGTGGGTGAGCTTGCATCCCAGGCCGACGGCAGGCCCGTGGTGCTGTTGGTACCAGGCTCGATGATCGTGGGCGACTTCTACGACCAACTTTCCCCCTGGCTGGCCGAGCGCGGCTACCACCCCATCGTCTACACCGCCCCCGACCTCATCGCCGGGCCCATCCGCGACGCCGCGCCCCTCATCGGAGAAGCCATCGAGCAGGCCGCCGCGGGCTCGGGCCAGGATCGCATCCAGGTCATCGCCGAGTGCGATGGTGGCATCGCCACCCGCTACTACCTCGAGAAGCTCGGGGGCCACGTGCACGTGGACCGCTTCATCAGCTTCGTCTCGGCCCACGGCGGCACCACCGGCTTCCCCATCACCTTCTTCCCGGCCCTGCGAGACATCCAGCCCGACAGCGCCATGGTCTGGGAGATGGCCCACAGCCGTCTGCCCCGGACCAGTGAGACCACCGCGGTGAGCATCGCGTTCTGCGACGACGAGGTGATGAAGCCCTACACCACCTCACACTACAGCGGCGCCATCAACATCACCATCTGCGATCCCGGCGTCACCCAGCGGGCCAAGGAGCGCACGCCTCCTGACGTGGACCACACCCTGGGCCAGGCCATGATCCCGATGTACCGACAGCACTTCGCCGGCTTCTGGGATCCCGCGGTCTTCGAGCTGTACACCACCATCCTCGAGGGCGACGTCGACGCCATTCGTGCCCTGAGCGGGCTGATCTTCGAGCTGTCGGACGACCGAGGCGCCCCCTGATGTACGGCATCGCCATCGAGCTGATGGGGGAGTGCCCCCACTGCGGCAACCCCGCGATGGTCAACGCCCTGTCGGATCGCTTGCACTGCCCCCACTGCCAGGAAGACCGCTCCCTGCCCTGGGCCGAGTGGGCCAGCGTGCTCGAGAGCGCCTTCGACGTCCGCGCCCGCCACGATCCCGGCCACGGCGGCAAGTGCACCATCCTGGGGGACAACTGGAAGCTGGTGTACGCCCGCTTCGATCCCTACTGCTACGCCTGCAAGCACGACTTCGACATGCAGCGGGTGAAGGCATCGCCCAGCCCCTACCCCTGCCCGAAGTGCGGCGAGGTCTGGCACCACCGCCCCCTGCCAACCGAGGCGGCCGAGGCCCTGCCCGGCGTGGCCTGGCTGGTGGCCGAGGATCCACGCCAGCTCGGGGGTGGAGGCGAACGCCAGGCCGCACCGAGCGGCTGCAAGCCCATCCTGTTCGGCTGCATGGCCTGCGGCGGTGCCCTCGAGGTCGACGGCAGCGAGCGGGTGGTCACCTGCGGATTCTGCGACGCGTCCAACTACCTGCCCGACGATCTGTGGCTGCGCATGCATCCGGTGGAGACCGTGCGCCGCTGGTTCCTGTGGTGTGACGAGGGCCGGCTGCTCCCGACCGAGGACAAGGACGAGGACATCGCCAACTTCTTCGCGGAGTTCGAGGACCCAGAGAGCGAACACGAACACGAACACGAACACGAACACGAACACGAACACGAACACGAGCCCACCCCGAGCACCCCGCCCCCGGGCGGCTCCAACACCACCCTGTGGATCCTCCTGGCGCTCCTCATCCTGGGCGCCGTGGCCAGCCTTGGGCTCCTGGTCACGCTGCTGTTCTCTTGAGCCCGGTGCGATGGCGGGCGGACGTGAAGTCCGCCCCTACATCCCGCGAAGACCTGACGTAGGGGCGCGGTTCATCTGCGCTTGCCAACCACTCAACGCTCCACAGGATCCGCAGCGCGCCGCGTGAGGGGTGGAGAGACAGGGAGGTGGCGCGTTCCCAGGGAGCTGCGCGCTGTCACTCGCCCCCGAACACCTCGTCGTAGGGGAAGTCGCAGCCCAGCTCGACGAGGCGGGCGTGGAAGACCTCGTCGATGCGCGCCACCTGATCCGGGGGGAGCAGCTCAGCGGAGTCGCCGCTCCCGCCCTTGCGCATCATGCGGAAGGTGGAGTCGCGCAGCTGGGGCATGGGCGGGGTGAAGGCCGCTTCGTGCTCGCGCATCCACGCGAAGCTGGTCTTTTCGAGCACCAGCGCCAGCTCGGGCTCGCTCAGCTCGACGCGCATGTGCTGGGCCACCCTGCGGATGCAGGCTTCTCGATCGGCCTTCAGCTCGGGGAAGGTCAGCACCAGCACGTGGTCGAGATCGCGGAGCGACCACCAGGAGGCCAGGTGGTGACACCAGGAGCCGAAGCCCGCGCGGTCCTGCAGATACAGCTCCAGGAAGTGCTGGGGTGAGATCTCGACCTGGGCCATGCGGCCCAGCCCACCCAGGAAGAAGTGGTACAGGGAGGCGAACACATCCTTTGGATCCCGCACCACGACCACGTAGCGAGCGCTGGGGGAGACCGGAACCCGGGTGCTGGGCGAGTGCGACTTGATCACGCGCACGGTCTCGCCGGTGGGCGGCGCGATCGCGGTCTCGATCCCTGGCAGGGGGAGGCCGTCGGGCCAGGGCACCAGGTCGTGGATGTGACCGAAGCGCGCGGCTCCACGGTGCGCGACCTGCACCGCCATGTGCATCATCCAGTTGGTCCCACTCTTCTCGTAGGTGCACACGAACAGGTCCAACGGATGGGGCTCGTAGCCCCGGAACGCCCGCCGCTCGCGCTGGGGCCGGGTCGCGCGCAGCCAGGCGATGCTCAACACCATCATCAACCGACCGCCGCAGACCCAGCCGACCAGCCACACCCAGCGGTTGAACAGCCGGTTTCGCAACAGGAGCCGATCGATCCAATTCCTCATCATGCCCAGCTCCGTATCCGGATCGGCCACGGGAGGAGCCAGGGGCCGTGAAACGCGATGTTACAGTCCGCCTCCCGCAACGCGGTCCCACGATGGCTATCCGACGCCGCATCGCAGACAAGCTCAAGCGCCTCGTGCGAGGAGGTGACGACGTGTGTTGCTCGGTCGAGATCCCCGAGGAAGAGGGAGACATCGGCGCTCTGCGCGCCCGTGGTGAGGTCCACCTGCCCGTGCGCATCCTGGCCCCTCCCAAGCGGAGAGCCCTGCGAAAGCTGCGCGACGACTTCCCCATCCTGGAGCGCAGCGTGAACGGCCGCCCGGCGGTCTACCTGGACAACGCCTGCATGGCGCTGCGGCCCGAGCCCGTGATCCGGGCCATCGAGGGCTACTACCGCGAGTACTCCGGCTGCCACGGCCGCGCCCAGCACGCCTTCGGCACCGCCACCACCGCGGCCTTCGAGGACGCCCGCCGCACAGCACGGGACTTCCTGGGCGCGGCGGACGCCACCGAGATCCTCTTCACCCGCAACACCACCGAGGCCATCAACCTGGTGGCCCGGGGCCTGAGCTGGCGGCCCGGCGACGTGGTGCTCAGCTCGGATCTCGAGCACAACTCCAACCTGCTGCCCTGGCAGGACCTGACCCAGCGCGCGGGGGTGGAGCACCGCATCGTTCCCACCCGGGCCGACACGAGCTTCGACATGGCCGCCTTCCGCCAGCGGCTGGACCGCGGCGTGAAGCTGGTCTCGATCCTGCACACATCGAACCTCACCGGCGTGAGCTTCCCCATCGCCGAGATCACCCGCGAGGCCCACCGGGTGGGCGCCCTGGTCTTGGTGGACGCCGCCCAGGGCAGCCTGGGCCACGACATTGACGTCCTCGAGCTCGGCGTGGACCTGCTGGCTCTCTCCGGCCACAAGGCCATGGGCCCCACGGGTACAGGAGTGCTCTACGCACGCAAGGATGTGCAGGAGCGGCTGCAGGGCATGCTGCTGGGGGGCGAGACCGTCACCGACACCACCTACACCGGCCGCACCCTGGGGCCGGCGCCCTACCGCTACGAAGCGGGCCTGCAGAACTACGCCGGCATCATCGGACTGGGGGCGGCGCTGAGCTACATCGACGGCGTGGGCCCGGCCCGCATCGCCAAGCGCATGGCGGAGCTCAACCGCATCGCCACCGACCAGCTGGCCAAGCTGGATCGGGTGCAGATCCTGGGCCCGGCCGATCCGGCTCTCCGCAGCGGTCTGTTCACCTTCCGCCTGCGGGGCATCGCCGCATCGGACGTGGCCTGGCTGCTGTCCACCGGCGCCAACATCATGACGCGAGCGGGCAAGCACTGCGTGCACGCCTGGTACAACGCCCGCGGCGAGGAACCCGCCGTGAGGGCCAGCTTCGCCTTCTACAACAGCCCCGAAGAGGTGGACTTCTTCTGCTGGACCGTGAAGGACATCCTGCGGAGCTACCCCGGCTGACCACCTGCGGCGTTCTTGACGGACTCGCGGGGACTCATGCAGACTGCCCGCACCCGAGACTCCCCCGTTGTCCTCCTTGTTCCCTGCCATCAC
>CAZHIK010000618.1:0-5869 GCA_964532635.1 uncultured Enterobacterales bacterium | reverse complement strand
GGCGTAGCTGCCCGCCGCCACCGCCACAAGGCCCCCACCGGCCGCACCGGCCGCGTCCAGCGCCGCCTGGATGGAGCCGAAGGGTGCTGCCTCGGAACCGTCACCCCCGGAGCCTGCGGCGCCGTCGACGAAGAAGGTGGCATCGTCGACGGGCAGATCGCCCCAGGTGCCCGCGCCACAGGCCTCGGGCACGCAGTCCTCGCCGTCGGCGAGGGTCCCTTCGGGACAGGAGGCTCCGGTGTCCGCCCGCTCCTTCGCCGGTCCGTTGCAGCCGCACAGCGCCGCGAGCATCACGAACCAGCAGGTCCTTCCTGGCATTCGGCTCATGGGACAGCTCCTGCGCGCGCCGTGATGGCGACCCCGAGCCGGTATCCCAGCAGCGGGCCGACCGACAGCTCTCGAGATAGTCGGCGGTGCAGGACCGCTCCGATGAACCGACCCGAGCCCGCCCTCGCACTCCTCGCCAGCCTGGCCCTCATCCACGGGGGCTGCGGCGAAGAGTGCGAGCGACCCAACGACATCGACGAGACGCCCGACTGCGCCGAAGGCTGGCTTCTCGACGGCGACCAGTGTGTGCCCGAAGCCTGCGGGACCGGGACCTGGGGGGAGCTGCCGGTGGACGCCACCACCATCCACGTGGACATCGAGGCCGACGAGGGTGGCGACGGGAGCACCGAGGCCCCGCTGCGCAGCATCCAGGCGGCGCTGGACCTGTGGGCGCAGCGGGGAGAAGGTCTGGTGGCCGTGGCGGCGGGGAGCTACCCGGAGGCCCTGGTGCTCGGCAGCGATCACGCTGACCTGAAGCTGGCGGGCCGCTGCCGCGAGCTGGTGACCCTGGACGCGAGCGTCGCGGGCGCGCAGAGCGTGGGGATCGACATCGACGGCCGCTTCGCACAGATGGAGCTTTCGAGCCTGAGCGTGGTCGGTGCGGGCTCCGTCGGCGTCAAGGTACGCTCCGGCGAGGTCCGGCTGGCGGGAGTGGCGGTGCGGGATGGACTGCACCACGGCGTCACGGCGAACCAGGGGAACGAGCTGGCACCCGCCATCCTCGGGCTCGAGGGCTGCGAGATCGCGGACAACGTGTCGGTAGGCGTGGCGGCCTGGGACACGGGCACCGAGATCACCCTGGTGGACACCGTGATCCGGGACACCCGCCCCGACGAAGACGGAAACTACGGACAGGGCATCCAGCTCGCAGACGGCGCAACGCTCCGAGCCCAAGGCTGCGAGCTCATCGGCAACACCGCCTACGGAGCACTGGTCCTCGATACGGGCAGCGAGCTCACCCTGGTGAACACCGTCGTCAGGGACACCCTGCTCAACGCAGCTGGCGAGCGCGGCTACGGCGTCCGCATCATCGACGGCGCTGCGCTCGCGACCGAAGGCTGCCAGCTGGCGGGCAACAGCTCTGCGGGGATCTCGGCCTTCGACGACGGCACCGAGGTCAGTCTGATGGACACCGTGATCCTGCAGACACAGCCCAACGGAACCGGCGACGGCGGATACGGCATCGACGCTGGTGAAGGCGCGCGGGTCGAGCTCGAGGACTGCGAGCTCGTCGGCAACACGGGCTCGGGGATCTCGGCCTACCACACGGGCACCCTGATCGCGCTTGGCGACAGCTCCATCGCCGGCACCCTGGCTGGACCCAGCCTGGGGCTCGGGATGGGCGCCTATGTCTCGGCCGGAGCGACACTCCAGGCCGAGCGCTGCCTGCTCGCGGACAACTCGGGAGTGGGGCTCCTGGCGCACGGCACGGGTTCCGAGGTCGACCTGGTGGACACGGTGATCCGTGACACCCAACCCACCAACGATGGAGCCTTCGGCTACGGCATCGAGGTCCTGGACGGCGCGCGGCTCCAGGCTCAGGGCTGCGAGCTCGAGGGCAACACGGGTGCGGGAGTCCACGTCTACGAAGCGGGCACGCGGCTCAATCTGTGGCGCACCACCATCCAGGGCACCCTGCCGGACCCGTTCGGTCGCTACGGCTCGGGTATCGAGGCCGGCGAAGGTGCGGAGATCGAGATCGACGGCTGCCGCCTGGAGGCCAACACCGGGGTCGGTGTCCTGGTCAGCGACCAGGGCACCTTCACGAGGATCAGCGACTCCACCATCACGGGCATGGTGCTCGGATTTGGAGACGAAAGCGCTACGGCACACGGGGTCGTCGCCCAGTACCAATCCACCGTCCTCGCCTCCGAGCTGGTCATCGAGGACAACGAAGGGCTGGGCCTGTACGCCTGCGAGAACTCTTTGATCGAGTGCTTCGACTGCGAGCTGCTCGACAACCGCTTCGCCGGAGCCGCGGCGGTCGGCGGTGGCGCCCTGATCATCAGGGGCTCCACCATCTCGGGCACCCTGGAGGGCGCCAACCTCGGCGGCGGCGTGGGGATCTACGCCGCGGTGCAGGGGGACTGGTCCCCGCCCTACCTGCTCATCGAGGACAGCGTGCTCTCCGACAACCTCGCGGCCGGGGCCTGGCTGGCGGGGGATGGCATCTACTGGTTCGACAGCGTCACCGTGAGCGGCTCCATCGGCATCCCCCACGGCGTGACGACCCGCTGCGGCGACGGGGTGTACGCCAGGGGCACCACGGACTGGGACGGCAGCACGGGCCTGTACATCGGCGACAGCACGCTGTCGGACAACGAAGGGGCCGGGCTGTTCCTGGACGACGCCTGGGCCCGGTACCGCAGGAACAGCTGGTCGGGCAACGGCTGGGATGTGCTGATCCAGAAGGAGGCCTGCCTCTCTCCCGGTGGAGACTGGTCCTCGGTCCCGGACGCCGAGATCTGCCCCGCCTGGGATCGACCGGCCTGCGAGCTGTCCTACAGCTGGACCCTCGAGGTCGCGGACATCGATCCCATGCTTCCGCCTCCGCCGGCGGCGCTTCCCATGTCCGCTGCCGCGCTCCGGGAGTCGTGGTAGCCACAGCCCACGGGCTCCAGCTCCGGTGACCTGGACCACTGCCCACCAGCAGCGTCGGTGAGCATCCTTCGAGGCAAGCCACGAGGAGGAGGCATGCGCGCCACCATCCTGCTGTGCGGTCTGCTCTGGGCCTGCGGGCCCGACAACGGCCCAGGCTTCCTGTACGACTACGCGGGCCGGGTCATCGTGGTGGACGTCGATCTGACCGTGGTCTACCGGGGCCGTGGGACCGACGGGCACCATGGCTGAGGTAGGGATCGCCATGCCGAAGTCGAAGCTCCTGGGCCGCACTCGACGATCCCGGCGTAGCCGAGCTGGCGGCACAGGCCATCCGAGGCGATGCGGACGAGCGACAGCGCCAGCTCCCGGGCCGCTCGCCGCTGCAGCAGACGCGAATTCCGCTCACGCCGCTATTCCCCCCGCAACACCTCCCCCAACCTCCCACGAATCGCGTCCTGCAGCTCCGCCGTGCCACAGACGTAGGGGTACCGCGGAAACAGCTGCTGCCACACCCAGTGGTTCAGCGCTCCCGGCGGCAACTCGCGCTCGCCCAGCCGGGCCGCGAGGGCCTGCAGGAGCGGATCGTAGTGCTCGAAGACCCGGCGCTCCTCGGCGCACACCAGTGAGAGCGCACGCTGGCGGAGATCGCCCGACAGATCGGCGATCCGTTCACCGAGGGTGCCGGCCATGGCGCCGGCCCACGCCATGGCGTGCTCCTGCTCGCGGCTGTCGGAGACGAAGCCGCTGTGGGCCCACATGGCGTTGCCCAGCAGCGTGGTGAGGTCGGCCAACTCCCGATCGGTGGGGTCTTCCCAGGCCTGGACCACTGCGGTCACGGCGCAGAAGTAGCGCTGGAGGTGGCAAAGGACGACGGAGTTGAGATCGGAAGGAGTCATGGAGTACCTCTCGATGGGCATAGCCCGTGGGTTTTGGGCCGACGAACAGGGTCGAGACGCCACAGGTACGGACGACGGCTGGCTTTCGTCCAGGGGCGCGGCGAGGGGCTGATCTCACAGTTGCAACCCACGGACTGGGAGTGACCCAGCTGAGCGCATAGGCTGCCTTCATCCCCTGGAGGTTCGCCCATGCCCCCCCAGAGCCCAACCGAGCAGCAGAGACGCCAGAAGATCGTGCTGCTGATCGCCATGTCTGGCGGGCTGATGCTCACCAGCGTGGTCGGCGTCCTGGTCGCATTCATCGCCTTGGATTCGGAAGATCGGGCCGCCGAGGCCCACTGGATCGAGGCGCACGACGTCCCCAGCGAAGCTGTCGCGCCCGCTCCCGCCCCCACGCCCGAGCCGAGCCCACTGTCCGGCACCGAGGGCGGCTACGGTCGGCCCGGGCCCTTGTTCGGAAGCGGTGACGACGCAGGGTCGGGCGGGGCGGCGCCCCTGCACATCGACCCCGCCGATCCTCCCGACATCCCCGGGGTGGAGACCCGCACCATCGAGATCCCCACCGCGGGCGGCGCAGTGCACAAGGGCAGCTTGCCCGGACGCTGGGGCAACCCCCACGCCCGCATCCAGATGGTGGTGTACAACGACTTCGAGTGCCCCTACTGCAGCCGGGTCGACGCCACCTTCACCGAGCTGCACACCCGCTACGGCAGCGACATCGAGCTGTGGTTCCGCGACTATCCCCTGGCCTTCCACAAGAACGCCCGCTCCGCTCACCTGGCCGCCCGTTGCGCCCACGATCAAGGGCACTTCTGGGCCATGCACGATCTCATCTTCGCCAACCAGCGGGCCATGACCACCGAAGATCTCGCAGGATACGCGGCGGAGCTGGACCTGGATCCAGCGCGCTTCGACAGCTGCCTCCAGCTGGAGCACCACGCCGCCGCGGTCGACGCCGACATCGCGGCCGCAAAGGCTGCTGGGGTCACCGGCACCCCCACCACCTTCGTCAACGGCAACCTGGTCAGGGGGGCGACATCGGTGGACAAGTTCGTCGAGGCCATCGAGGCGTCACGATGAGCCGCTCCGAGTTCGAGATCGGCCGCACCAACACCCTCCCTGTGCTCTCCATTGGCGGGCGCGGAGCCCTGCTGGGCAGCGCGAACCACAGCGTCCTGCTACCCGACCACGAGATCGGCTGCGCCCTCGAGCCAGGCCAGGCGGTCGAGGTCTTCGTCTACACCACCAACCAGGGTCCGCTGGCGACCTTCGCCAGCCCCGCACTGCAGCTCGGCAGCTTCGCCTACCTCCCCGTGGTGGAGGTCAACGAGTTCGGCGCCTTCGTGGACTGGGGCCTGCCCAAAGACCTGCTGGTGCCCTTCGGCAACCAGTACGCCCCCATGGAGCAGGGGCGCTCCTACGTGGTGGGTCTGCGCCTGCACCGCAAGACCATGCGGCTGGTGGGCACCACCGTGCTGTCGGGCCTGTTCGACGACGATGTCCACGGTCTGAGCCCAGGTGACGAGGTGGACCTGATGGTCTACGGCCGCATCGACCAGGGCTACCAGGTCATCGTGGCGGGCCGCCACGCCGGGCTGGTCTACCGCGACCAGGCCTTCCGCCGGCTGCGCATCGGCGACACCCTGCGCGGCTGGGTGGACCGCGTGCGCCCCGACCACCGGCTCGACATCGTGCTCCAGCGCCCCGGGGGGGCGGGCACCGACGACGCCTGCGCTGCCGTCCTCGCCGCGCTGGACGCCAACGGCGGCGCGCTGCCCCTGCACGACAAGAGCCCGCCCACCGAGATCAAGCGCCGCCTGAACATGAGCAAGAAGGCCTTCAAGAAGGCCGTCGGGCGCCTGTACAAGAACCGCCTGATCGAGCTTGGCGACAAGGAAATTCGCCGGAGCAACGGATGACGCCACCCACCCTGCTGCTGCTCCTGGCCTGCAGCCCGAACCCCGAGCCCCAACCCGCCGCCCCCCCGCCCCCAGCACACGAACACGAACACGAACACGAACACGAACACGAGCACGCCCCCCCAC
>CAZHIK010000617.1:0-5878 GCA_964532635.1 uncultured Enterobacterales bacterium | reverse complement strand
GCGCGGCTCGAGGGGATGGGAGAGCCCGGACAGATAGTGGTGGGGCCTGCAACCTTCCAGGCCACGCGGCTCGACTTCGAGTACCGGGAGCTGGGTCAGACCGAGCTCAAGGGCAAGGCCAAGCCGGTGGTGGTCCACGAGCTGGTCTCCGACCGCGAGAAGCTCCACCGCCTCGAGCGCTGGACCCAGCGGCAGGTGTACTCTGAGCTGGTGGGGCGCCAGCGTGAGCTGCGTCGACTCACGGAGCTGGCCGGCCGGCTGCGCCAGGGCCAGGGCGGCATCGTCAACGTCGTGGGCGAGGCGGGCATCGGCAAGTCCCGCTTGCTGGCGGAGCTGCGGGGCAACCTGCCCGTCGACGAGGTGGTTCGCCTCGAGGGGCGGGCGGTGTCCATCGGTCGCAACCTGAGCTTCCACCCCATCGTGGACCTGCTGCGGAACCTCGCTAGCGTGCACGACGAGGACACCGACGCGCGGGCCGTCGAGCGGATGGAGCGGGCCGTCACCGAGCTGATGGGCGAGCCCGCGGCTGGGGAGAGCCTGCCCTTCCTGCTGACGCTGATGGGGCTCGAGCCGCCTCCTGCCATGGCCGCTCGCATCCAGGACATCGAGGGCGAGGCTCTCGAGAAGCTGCTCCAGCGGAGCATGCGTGAGCTGATCGAGCGGGGATCGCGCGAGCGGCCTCTGATGGTCTGCCTGGAGGATCTGCACTGGGCCGATGGCTCGAGCTTGTCGATGCTCGAAGGTCTGTATCACCTGGTCGAGCTCTCTCCGGTCCTGTTCGTCAACGTGTTTCGCCCAGGGTTTCCCGAAACGAGCGCCCGGTTGATCGAGGGCGCGGCCCCCTTCGCCGAACGGACCACTCGTATCGAGCTGCAGCCCCTGGACGACGAGCACTGCGGGGAGCTGTTGGACAACCTCATTCAGGCCCGGGGCGTGCCCCAGGCCATGCGCGAGCTGATCCTGCGCCGGGCCGATGGCAACCCGTTCTTCGTCGAGGAGGTCGTGCGCTCCCTGGTGGACCAAGGCGCCATCGTGCAGCGCGACGGCCGCTTCGAGATCACCGAGCAGATCGACAAGGCCGAGGTCCCCACGTCCATCAACGACGTGATCATGGCGCGCATCGATCGCCTGGACTCGGACACTCGCGAGCTGCTGCGCACGGCCTCGGTGCTCGGCCGGCGCTTCTTCCGCCGCATCCTCAAGGAGGTGCTCGACACCCCCCTGGACACCGACGAGCACCTACGCATCCTCACGGAGACCCAGTTCCTGCAGGAACAGATCCACATGCAGGAGCTGGAGTACCTGTTCAAGCACGCCCTGGCCCAGGAGGTGGCCTACCAGTCCCTGCTGGTCAAGCGTCGTCGGGAGCTGCACCTGCGGGTGGCCCGCTCCATCGAGCGGGTGTTCTCACATCGCATCTCGGACTTCTACGGGATGCTGGCCTATCACTACTCCTGCGGCGAGGATCTCGACAAGGCCGGCCACTTCATGGACCTGGCGGGCCGCGAGGCCGCGCGCTGCTCCGCCTCCATCGAGGCCTTGAGCTACTTCCAGGCCGCCCTCGAGCTGTACGCGCGCAAGTCCCCCGAGGCGCTGGACGACTCGGCGCTGCTCGTGCTGCTGGAGAACACCGGCCGCGCCTACTTCGCGCGGGGCCACTACATCGAGGCCATCGACTACTTCGAGCGCGTGCTGGGCGAGCTGGGGCTGCGCATCAGCCGCTCCCGCCCTCGGGCACTGCTGGGCTTCGTGCTGGGCCTGGCCCGCCTGGCCCGCCACCTGTGGATGCCTTCCACCATCCGCCAGCGTGAGCCCGATGCCCGCTTCCAGCGACGCTTCTCCATCCTGGTCGACTACCTGCGGGCTCTGGGCTGCGTCGACGCGGGTATGCTCACCCTCACCGCAGCCGAGCTGCCCGTCCGCATTCTGGATGTCGGCGTGGAGCGGGTGGAGCGGGGGGTCGAGATCCTGGCGTCGAGCAGCGTGGGGTTCTGTTGGTCCGGAGCGAGCTTCGCCATCGCCCGTCGCATCCTGGACACCGTGGCCTCCAGTCGGGGCACCGGGCACGGACGGCAGGCCCTCTACTCGAGCTTCGGAGAGGTGATCTACGGCTTCCTGGTGGGCGAGTGGGACCATCCGTACCAGGAGCGGATCGTCGATCGCGGCTACGAGATGGGTGAGCTCTGGCACGCCAGCACCCTGCTGGTGTTCTGGATCTACATCGCCCTCGAGCGCGGCGACTTCGACGCCGCGCGGGGCATGATCCACAAGATGGAGCGAGCGGCCCAGGCCTACAACGACCACTTCGTGCGGTCCCTGCAGCTGCAGGCTCGCTCCATGCTTCATCTGAAGCAGCGCCACATGGGGAAGGCCCTCGAGGCCATCGACGCCACCATCGCGGTGAACATCGAGAACAACCAGGAGGTCCGAAACCTCTCGCTGTACGGGCTCAGGGCCCGCGCACAGGCCTTCCGGGGAGATCTCGAGGCGGCTACGGTGTCCCTGGAGCGGGCCAAGGTGCTGGTGGCCCGGGAAGACCGGGTGATCCCCTTCCACTACAGCAACGTGTTGGTGGGGCGCTGCTTGGTGGCCCTGGGTGAGCTGGCCAGGGCGGGCGCCCCCGAGCGCCGCACCCTGTGGCGCGCTGCCCGCCGCTGCCTGCGCGACGCGTCCAGGAACGCCCGCAAGGTGGCCTCGGAGCAGGTGGAGGTGGCGCGACTCGAGGGCATGGGACATTGGATCATGGGCGAGCGTGACAAGGCCCTGGAGCGCTGGGAGTGGTCTCTTCTGCGCGCTGCGGAGCTGGGCGCCGCCGTCGAAGCCGCGCGCACCAGCTACGAGGCGGGGCTGGCCATGAAACAAGCCGGAGAGTCTCGCCAGCTCGGGGATCGCAGCGCCGACGATCTGCTGCAACTCGGTCGCCGGGAGCTGGAGAAGCTCGGGGTGGCGGTGTCGTTGATGCCGGGGGCTTGACGGCTTCGGGCGGTGCTGGCGCTGCTGGTGAACAAGCCCACGGTGCCCGGGGCGCCTTGGTAGGTGCACTCGAACTTGGCTTTGGCCTCTTGGGTTTCCTGCTTCACCTTTCCCTTGGTGTGGCACTCGAAGCCGCCTGCGCTGATCTCGGCCTGGTTCAGGGGAAGGCTGAAGGGCTCGGCCTCCACGGAGGGCGCGTCGGTGCGGGCAAGCCAGACACCGTCGAGGCGGGCGGTCATGCCCTCGGTGTGGAGCCCACCCTCGGGGTCCACGAAGACAAAGGTCTGCGTCCCGTTCCCGACGGGGTCGATGACCTGGGGCACGTCCTTGCCCTTGGCCGCGAACTCGCCGCTCTCCATGGAGATGCGAGCGCCGTTCTTGGCCACCAGCAGGTAGTCGTCGGTGCCTTTGTCGAACTTGACCCGGAGCTTGGCCTCGGCTTGGCGGGCCCATGCGGCCACCGCCGTGGCCGTGACGTCGCCGGAGACGGCCGGCTCGGACTGGAAGTGGTTGGCGTGATCGGGGCTGTCGGGGGCCACCTCGGCGGAGGCGGAGAGGGTGAGCAAGGTGGCGACGGCCAGCGCGCGAGACATGGTTCCTCCCCGTGTCTTGGACGATTCACCATGTTGGCCGGCGCGGCCGGGCAAGAGGCCCGCAGCAGCGGTGGGCCGCCGTTCGTTGTTGGGTGGGATCTCGGTCTATCTAGTACGCATCCACTGCCCAGGGGTGTGGGCCCGACAGCATCGCACCGAGCAGGGCCAGGTCTGCATCGGGCCCCTCGAGCAGGCCGATGTCGGCGGCCTCTATGGGGCTGACCAGGCCGCCGTAGATGGTGGCGAGACCGCGGGCTCCGAGCTTCACTGCGCCGCTTCCTCCGCGGCCCAAGCGAGCCCGGCCCTCCTCGACCTCGAGGATCCAGCGTCCCGCGTTGCCGGGAAGCACCTCGTCTCGAAGCTCCAGCTCCACGCTTCCCGAGACGCCTGTGAGCCAGCCGCGGGCCTCGAGCGCTGGCTTCACCGAGACGATCCGCAGCAGCCAGGTCATGGAGGGCTTCCAGCTCACCCGTGGCTCGGGCAGGCTGCGCAGGAAGGGACAGGACGGCGAGGAGGGGAAGCGAACGCTGCCCACCACCGAGGCGTGGTCGCCCAGGAAGCACAGCAGGCGGCGCACCGCCCAGGGGGAGACGGCTGCGATGTCGGCCACGTCCATGGCTTGGGTGATGACGTCACCCTTGGACGGGTGGAGGGTCACGTACCCCTCCGGCTCGCCACTGGGGCCGATGGCGATCCAGCACGGCAGCGGCTTGCCGTCGCGGTCGTGGGTGGCCCTGCTCCACAAGGCGGCGTCGCGATCCACGTGACCCGTTCGGGTCGCCGCCATGCGCTGATACAACTTTCGACGCACAGGCTCGTCATCCGGTCGAAAGCGTCGGATGCTCCCGGCGCGCTCCACCACGTGGATGCGATCCGGGGCGATGCTCGCCATGGCGTAGGTGCCGGCTGTGTCGTAGCCGACGCCTCGATACAGGGGGTGGTTCGCCGCGTAGAGCGAGGAAAGGGGTACCCTGCGCTCGTGGGCTTCCTCGAGGGTGCGACGCATCAAGGCACAGGCCAGGCCCAGGCGGCGGTGTTCGGGCTGTACCACCACGCCCGCGATCCCCCAGCAAGGCACCGAACGTCCCTGGAAGAAGATGCCCATGTCGTAGCTGGCAAGGGCGGCGGCCAAGCGGTCGCCCATCAGCAGCAAGCGGGCTTGCGCGGGTCCGATGCGCTCCAGCCAGCGGGTGGATTGCTCGACGGTGGAGCCGAAGGACGCCGACATCAAGGCGGCGTAGTCCAGGAGATCCTGCTCGGTGGGGTTGTCCCAGCGCTCGGTACTGAAGGGCATGGTGGGCTCCTCTGGCTTTCCACGGGGTATCCGCGTGCCGGCAGCGGCGCCGCCTCGGGCGCTGGTTCTGCTACCCTGTGTGCGGAGGTCCTATGCGACCCTGGTACCCAGCCTTGATCTTGGCCTGTGGCTTGTGGGCGGGCTGCCGGTCCCCGGAGCCCGAGCCCCCGGTCGATACCGGCGAACCGCCCGCGGATGACGACGGCGACGGCTTCGACGAGCGCCAGGACTGCGACGACGACGATCCCGCCGTGTTTCCCGGGGCGCCCGAGCTGTGCAACGGGTTCGACGACGACTGCGATGGCTTCGTGGATGACGAGGACGCCGACCTGGTGGACGGCGAGCTGTGGTACCTGGACGAGGACCGCGACGGCCACGGCACCGACGAGTCGGAGCTGCAGGCCTGCAACCGGCCTGATGGGTACGTGGGCGAGGGGGGCGACTGCGACGACAGCGACGCCACCATCAACCCATCCAAGCAGGAGGAGTGCGACGGCATCGACAACGACTGCGACGGGGAGATCGACGAGGATGGCGCCCTGTGGGCGGAGACCTGGTACCAGGACGCCGACGGGGACGGTTTCGGTGACGCCGAGACCAGCCGCGAGGCCTGCGAGCCGGGCAGCGGCTGGGTGGATGACAGGACCGACTGTGACGACTCGGATGCGGGGGTGTACCCCGACGCCCCCGAGCTGCAGGCGGGCGTGGACGATGACTGTGACGATCTGGTGGACGAGCTGGGCGCGGACGACACCTGGGCGGTCATCGAGGGTGAGAGCGCGGGGGACCGGGCGGGCCGGGCCCTGGCGGGCGCTGGCGATCCCGACGGCGACGGGTTGGTGGACTGGGTCGTGGGCGCCTCGGGCGACGACGACGGAGGCAGCTCCGCGGGGGCCGTCTACCTGGTCACGGGCGACGATCCGGGGCAGCGCTCGCTGAGCAACGCCGCCGGCAAGCTCACCGGAGGCTCCGGCAGCTACGCGGGACATGCGGGGGACGGAGGCGTGGATCTGGACGG
>CAZHIK010000616.1:0-5898 GCA_964532635.1 uncultured Enterobacterales bacterium | reverse complement strand
CTCCAGCTACATCTACTGGGGCAACGCGGGGGGCTTCAGCGCCAGCGACCGCACCGCGCTGACTACCTACGGGGCCCGCAGCGCTGTGGCCGAGGACTTCGACCTCGATGGTTGGCAGGACCTGTTCTTCGCCCAGTACTACTCGGGCTCGACCTACAGCTTCAGCTCCTACCTCTACTGGGGTTCCTCGAGCGGCTACTCCTCGAGCGACCTGACGGGCCTGAGCACCGACGGCGGCTTCCGGGCCCAGACCGCGGATCTGGACGAGGACGGCTGGCCCGACCTGATCGTCAACTGCTACCGCGACTCCAGCAGCTTCTCGATGGACTCGTTCGTCTACTACGGCAGCGCCTCGGGCTTCTCGAGCACGGATCGCGACGATCTGCCCGTGGACGGGCCCTGGGGCCACGCGGTGGTGGTGGGGCTGTAGGACGGGTCCAATCGCGGCAGGCTGTCGCGGGAGCGGGAGGGGATGAACCCCTCCCCTACATTCACTCCACCTCGGCCTCTGCAGGCGCGGCCTCGGGCTCGGGCTCCGGAGCAGGCTCGGGCTCCGGGGATGGGGCCGGGCTGGGCTCAGGGATGGCATCGATGCGCTGCAGGGTGCCGACCTCGCGGAAGTGGGCGCCCGTGTTGGAGTAGGACGCACCCGCGGTGAACTCACCCACCACCATGGACTCGCGAGTCACCAGCACGCCCGCGTCGGTGTCGAAGGTGGCGACACCCGCGATGTCCACCGAGATGGTCTTGGTGCCGTCGGACTCCACGGCCAGGCCGTAGGCCACAGTGCCACGACCCTCGGTGCCGATCTGCGTGACGGTGCCCTCGCGGGACTCCACGCTGTGCTTGATGACCACGGCCCCCGAGGTGCCGTAGGAGGTGCGCAGCTGGGTGATGATGGGGGAGCCACCCTGTTTCCAGGGCTTGCCCTTGTCGTCACCGCTCTTGGGGAGCTCGAGCTCGAGCTGGGCGAAGGGCCGGAGCATCAGCATGCGCATGGCATCGAGCACCTGGCTCTCGCGCTCGCTGTCGGACTCGAAGGCATGCAGGTCGAAGCTGGTGATCCGGCCCACACGGGACATCTGGAAGGTGCCCACGGCCCCCTCGAGGTTCTGCTCGTACTCGTCGAAGATGGCGCTCAGCTTGTCCTGCTCGTCACCGAAGGCGATGCCGGAGACCGAAACGTTGTGGAACCCGCACTGGATGGACCAGCCCTTCTTGAGCACGTCGGCCACCTGGCAGCTCATGTCCACGGCCAGGTTGGTCTGCACCGCACGGGCCTCGAGGTTGTGGACAGCCAGGTGCCAGTCGCCGTCATCCCGCTCCCGGGTGACCTCGACGTGGTAGGCCACCACCTGACCGGGCTGCCAGCCCCAGGCGATGGGTTCGGCGTCGGCGACGCCTGCGATCAGGGCAAGGGCGAGCATGGACATGGGACCTCCTTCGACAGAGTCGAGACTGGAGTTGTACCCCGATGCGCGGCATCGTCGATACGAACTCCACGGCTACCCGCTGAAGATGTGCGGTAACGCTAGTGAAGTTTCTGGGCGACGCCCACTCTTAGCGACAAGGTGGTGAGGGGGTCGTTGACTCCGTCGATGACTTCCCACTTGGGCAGCTCGTTGCCCTTGAAGAAGTCGAAGCCCAGCCGCAGCCAGGTGGTGCGGCCCAGGGGGATGCCGAACCAGGCCTGGGCTCCGATGCCACTGTGGGCCGGGCTGAGCAGCCCGACGGGCATCGTCACCACGAAGTGGGTGCGACGCGGACGGAGCCGCAGCACGTAGAAGCCCGGTGCCAGGGTGAGGCGCGCGAACGAGCTGGCCGCCTTGTTGGTCTCGGTGGCCACGTCGCCGTAGGCGATGTCCGCACGGCCGGTGGTGTCGAAGACGCTCAGCTCGAAGAAACCCGCCCAGCGCCGCCACGCCAGCTGCGCCCCCAGGTCGAGCACGGTGCCCGCGGCGGTGTGCGGGTTGGTGCCATCGGACTGGGAGAACATGGTGCTGCCCAGCAGGCCCACACCGAGGCTGGCCTCGACCAGAACGAGCATGTCGCGCTCGTATTCACCCACCATCCAGGGTTCGTCTCCCTGCAGCTCGAAGATGGCGGGGTTGCCGTGACCCTCCCAGCCTGCGATGTGCCAGGTCTCGCCACCGTCGCCCCGAAGCCGCTCCACCCGATCCTTGACCGGTGGGGGCACCTCGAGGAGGTTGCCGTCGAGCACGCGCTCGTTGGCCTTGTCGAGATCCTCCACGGTGACCAGGCCCACCAGGCTGTGCTCCTGGCCCGCAGTGAGCCGCAGGACCGACGGAGCGGCCACACCGTCGCGCACCAAGTGCACGCGGTGAAGCCCCGGCACGAGCTGGACACGCCCAGGCTCATCCACGGACAGACCATCGACCACCACGGTGGCATCGGCCGGCAGCCCCACCGGGACCAGGGTGGCAACCCGCTGCTCGAGCAGGTGCTCCCGCTGCCGCAGGAAGGCCCGGTAGGTGGTCATGTCCGGCAGCTCGTCATGGCCGGGCTCTCGATCCGGGAACAGCGCCACGGCATCGACCCACGGCTGCAACAGCCGCCGGCCCGACAGCTCGATGAGGTACGGCTCCGCATCGGGCGTACGCTCCCTCTCCACGGGCGACCAGGCCCAGCTCACGGCGGCGCCCTGGAGCAGCAGGGCCCGGTAGAGCTGCTCGCGCTGGGCCTGACCCTCGAGCAACTCGACGGCCTCGATGGCCTGGCCCAAGCGCCAGGCGATGTCCTTCTCGACGTCGAAGGCGTTCCAGCGGGCGCGGCTGTCCGCGACCTCGCGTTCGAGCGCGGCCAGGGCCTTCACATTGCGCTCCGCGGCCGCCGGAGCTGCCGGCCAGGCCAGAGACTCCCCGTCGTGATGGACGCTCTCGCCCAGCTCACGCTCGAGCTCGGCGAGCATCGACTCCGGGGGCAGCTCGGAGAGCCACTGGACCTCGGCTGCCCCTGCGGAACACGGGAGGCCCAGGAGCAGCAGAGGGAGCGAGAGGAATGAGGTGCGCAACAGGACCTCGGCTAGAAGGTCGTGCCCACGCCCACGGTCATGCCGAAGACCGGGTAGATCTTGTAGTTCTCGCCATCGGGGATGGCCAGGCTGTTCTGGGTCACGACCTGGACGCCGCCGCGCAGGTCGATGTCAACCAGGGGACGCACCCGCTCGCCGCCTTCGGGCATGGGGGGCTGCAGCGCCCAGCCGAGGTTGAGGGTGGGCTGGATGCCGTGGGGGATGTTCTTCCAGCCGACGCGGAAGCCGATGCGGGGGCCGAAGCCCAGGCCTGCGTTGCGCCCGAGCACCACCGCGGAGCCGAAGTACAGGGTGCGGTTGAACATCTGCTGGTTGTAGACCTCGTAGATCTCACCCGAGCAGTCCCACTCGTAGACCTTGTTGCCCTCGTCGTCGGTGGTGCCCGAGTCGACGTAGCGACAGCCTGTGAGGGCGGTGGTGTCGTCGTTGTTCTTGCCGAACTGGTAGTACTCGACCCAGCCGTCGGACTCACCGGCCAGGTTCAGACCCGCCTCGATGCCCACGTTGACCATCAGGCGGTTGTAGTGGCCGCGCAGCTCGAAGTTGATGGGCAGCTCTCCCGCGGCGGTCTCGAGCTCGACGTGGTCGCGTACGTCGATGTACTGGGACTCGGCCTCGGTCTGGCTGACGCTGTCGTCGAAGGAGATCGCGGCGTCGTTGTACATGATGCCGCTGGACAGCAGCACGGCGAAGCGCACTGGGAAGCCGTCGCCAGCGCCGCCCACCAGGGACAGGTTGGCCATCTTGCGGTCGTAGCGCCATATCCAGGTCTTGTTGGGGTTTCCGAACTGGGGCACCGCGATGTAGATCTCGGACTTGGCGTGCAGCTTGGCGTAGATGGACAGGTAGTTGAGGATGTCGCCGTCGAGCTCGGGGCTGCACTCGTTGGGGTGCAGGAAGAGCTGGTCGATGAAGTCGATGCCCATGCGCTTCCGGGCGTTCTGCATCACCGGGTAGAACTTGTCGTCGAGCTTGGTGACCTCGAGGCGCTCCGAGAGGCCGTGACCGGTGTCGAGACGCTTGAGGTAGATGTCGGTGCGACCCAGGAAGACCGGCACCTGGGCGTTCTCGTCGGGCTCGACGGGCAGGCCGTTGAAGAGCAGCTCGTAGGTCTCGGCGAAGGCCTCGCCGTCCCAGGTGTCGTCCAGCTCGAGGTCGACCTTGATGGTGGGGTAGGCGCCGCTCTGCAGCTGGGACAGGTAGTAGTTGAGGGTGGCCAGCAGGGTCTGGTCGGTGACCTTCGACATCAGCGCCGGCTCCTGCTGGGCCATGCAAGCCGCCAGGTACCAGTAGTAGTTGACCGGCTGGTTACCGATCTGCTCGAAGAAGGGCGGGGTGGGGAGGTTCTGGTTTTCGGCCGCCTGGCCGATCTGGGTGTAGAGCATGAACAGGGTCTCGCGGAGCTCGATGCGGTCCACGAACCACAGCATCTCCACCATCTGCTTCAGCTCTTGGGCCTTCAGACCCCACTCGTGGGGTGCCAGGGCGTTGTAGGCCACACCCTGGATCTCGGCCACGGCGTCGAGCACGGGCTGGATGTTGCTGTCGGGCACCAGAGCGGGCTGCATGGCCGGGACCACGGTCTTGTCCTTGAGCTTGCGACCGTTCTGGTAGAGGTCGACCTCGGGGAAGAACAGCGCGTCGGACCGATCGATGCGGCTGCGCACCACCCGGTGGACGTTCTCATCCAGGTAGTCCGTCTCGGTATCGGACCAGCGCAGGACGATGACGCGAGCCATCTTGTCCTTCTTCTTGCGTTCTTCTTCGGCGAGACGCTCGGCCTCCTCGGCGCTCACTTCGCCGCCGTTGCCACCATCGTCGGACTTCTTGTGGGTGGTGGTGCGGTCGCCCCACAGGGGAGAGGGAGCGGTGTCGGCCAGTGCCGGCAGCGACCAGAGGAGGAGGGAGATGACCAGGAGGATTCTGGGCAGCATGGTTTGGACTCCGAAGGGCCGGGAGAGAGAGAGAGCTACTTGCAGACCGCCGTGGTGCCCACGATGCTGCAGGAGATGGACTGCCCGCCCGAGACGGGCGAGAAGCGAGCGGGAGCGCCGCCCTTGAAGTGCAGGACGCAGGTCTCGGAGGGTACGCCGGTGATCGTGGCGCTGCCTCCGGGGCTGATGGGGTTCTGCGTGCGGTAGCCGCTGGGGCAGGTGACCTCGAGGGTGGTCAGGAAGGTCTGATCCGCCATCTTGACCGTGAGGGTGCCCGGGTTGACGGCCGGCTTCGGGGCGGGGGCGTTGTTGGATGGGGTGGTGCGACGAGGGGTGGTGCGTCGAGGCTGCGGCTCGGGCTCCGGCTCTTCGGCGGTGTCCTCGGGGGGATCGGGATCCTTGTCGGGCGCGTTGGCCACCGCCGGCGAGGTGGAGGGCGCCTCGGCCACCTCGTCTGGCTTGTCGCGGGACAGTCCGACCCAGACCGCCGTGATCACAGCGGCACAGCCCAGCATGAACACGGCGAGCAGCAGGGCGTAGACCCGGAACGAGGAGACCCGCTTCTGCTGCTGGGGGGCGGATGGAGGGGGCTGGGAAGCCTGGAAGGGGGTGCCGGCCTGGCCTGTGGAGGTGGGGCCCTGGATGCCGCCCATGGGAGCCGCGGGCGGCGCGGCTCCACCGACACGGCCTGTGGAGGTGGGGCCCTGGATGCCGCCCATTGGGGGCGCTGGTGGGCCGCCCGGCGCCGAGGGTGCCGAGGGCATGGGCGGCGGCGGGGCAGGAGACGAGCCGCGCGCCGGGGCGGGCTTGGCGGCCTCGGCCTTGGGGGCCGGGATGGCGAAGAACGCGGTGGCGGAAGGATCGTCGACCGGGCTGTCGCCGTCACCGTCGGCGTTCAGGGGCACCATCTCG
>CAZHIK010000615.1:0-5902 GCA_964532635.1 uncultured Enterobacterales bacterium | reverse complement strand
GATCGTGCTCGAGCGTCGCCCGGATCACCTGCTGGCTCTGCTGGGGCGCGGCAACGCCCTGACCTGGCTGGGCCGGCTCGAAGAGGCTGAGGCCCTGTTCCAGGATGCCCTCCTGCGCTACCCGGACAACCCCTTCCTGCTGGCCGAGCTGGCGGTGGTGCAGCTTCAGCTGGACCAACCCGAGCGAGCCGAGGCGAGCCTCCAGGCCGCGCTGGAGCACTCCGACGGCCACTACACCTGCCCCCACGAGGGGCTGGGGATGCTCTACCTGCAGCGGGGCCAGACCGAGCAGGCCCGGGCCAGCTTCGAGAAGGCCATCGAGCTGTCGCCGGACATCGAGTTCCAGAAGTACAACGGGCTGGCGCGGATCCACATCGCCGAGGGGCGCGTCGAGGAGGCCCGCAAGTTGCTCGAGAAGTCCATCGAGAACTACCCTCACGATCCCGAGGCGCGGCGGATGTTGGAGGGGTTGGAGTAGATGTGGGTCATCCGCCCGCCGCCATCGCCTCCGCGAAGGCCTCGGCGATGAGCTGCACCCCCTGCTCGCGCTCGGGGTGGCAGAAGTCCACGAACAGGTCGTAGCCGGGGATCCCCTCGGGGCTGGCGGCCTCGAAGTCCCCCTGGACATCCACGCAGGTCACGCCGTCGCGCTCGGCGCACAGGCCGCGGATCACGTTGGCCAGCTCTCGGCTGGCGCGGCGGCCCTCCCAGTCGTGGTCCACCGCCAGCCACAGCTGCTCCCGGGCCCGCTCCGACTCGCCCCGGGCCAACAGGACCTCGCCCGCCAGCCAGTGCAGCTCGGCGTGGCCCGGGGCCAGGTCCAGGGCCTCCTCGAGCTTGGGCCAGGCCTGCTGGGGGCGGCCGTGCTCCCACTCGGCGCGGGCGGCCTGGTGCAGGCCCTCGAGGCGCTGCAGTTCGTCGGGGGTCAGATCCGCTGGGGGCTCGCTGCGCTCCGGCCGGGCGCGCAGGTTGACCGCGGGGACCGCCAGCCACACCGGCACCCGGGCGCTCTCGGCGCGGCTCAGGACCCTGTCGAGGTTGCGCTCGAGGTTCACCAGAGTACGCAGGTAGCCGGGATCCCGGCGCGGGCCCGGCGCCGCGGGGCTCCGCTCGGCGCTCCAGTGCTGTACGGCGTGCTCGATGCAGGCCTGCTGGGCGTCCACCAGGGCCGGTGTGTCCGGAGGAGTCCAGCCAGACAGCTCCCGCCAGGTGGAGCGGGCCCAGCGCAGGGTGACCAGCCGGCTGCCCAGGCGGGCCAGGCCCTGGCGGTAGGGATCGGTGCAGTCCCGCAGCAGGGCCCCCTGCAGCTCGTTGTGGCCCGCGTAGATCAGCAGGGCATCGGCCCCCAGGTCGATGACCTCGGTCGCCATGCGGGGGAAGGAGCTGGAGTCCATGCCCGCCACGCCGGCGTTGATCACCCGGGCCGGCCGGCCCCGCCAGCCCTGGTCCGCGAGCAGGCCCTCCAAGCGCTCAGGGAAGCCCCGCTCCTCGAGCTCGTAGGGGATGCCCTGGGTGGTGGAGCCCCCCAGGGCGAAGATCAGGGACTCGTCCGCCGGGTCCACCGGGAAGTTCTGGTCGTGGAAGCCCCGGGGCACCAGCTCGGGGTTGGAGCGAGCCCACGGGCGTCCGTCGGTGCTGCGGCCCCGCTCGAACCAGTCCCCCAGCACCCGATCCCGCTGGGCCACGTAGTAGCGGATTGCGAAGCCCTCGGTGGCCCGGATCTCGGCGATGGTGCTGCCGCGCCAGCCTGTGGCACGCAGGGCGATCTCGGCCCCCGCCAGCAGCAGTGCAGCGGGCAGCAGCGAGAAGACCAGCCGCTGGGGCCAGCGTGTGCGGGGTGCGGACATGGGGTGATGCTATCCGGCTGCGGTTAGTCCTGGGGAGAGCCCCATCCCCAGGCCCGGTCTTGAGCCAGTCCTCGTCCTCCTCCAGCCCCTTCCACCGCGTCGCGACGTCCCTGGGCGAGGGGCTGGGGGTCGTGCTGGGCTTCCTGTTGCTCTGGGTCGTGCTGACCGCGCCCCTGGCCCTGGATCTGGACGGCAACTTCCTGGCGGGCAAGTTCGGGTGGTCCCACGCCTGGGCCATGGAGATGGTCGGCGATGCCCTGCGGGGGGGGGACAGCTTCCACCTGCAGCAGCTGGAGCTGGAGCCCCACCTGCGAGCCGCCCCCCTGCGTGGCCTGCCGGGTCCTTTCGTGCTGCACACCGAGCTGCTCAACTGGCCGGAAGGCGGCACCATCGTCTTCTTGGCCTGGTTCCACATCCTGGTGGGCACCCTGCTGCGGGACCTGCTGCCCACGGTGGGGGCCTTCAACGCCACCCTGCTGCTCACCCTCACCCTGGCCCCCGTCAGCGCGTGGCTGCTGGCCCGGCGGCTGGGAGCGGGGCGCATCGGCGCGCTGCTGGCGGGGTTGGTCTACGGCTTCAATCCCTACGTGCTGGCGGTGCTCGCCAACGGCCAGGTGGCCAAGGTGAATCACGCGTGGATCGCCCTGGTGGCGCTGCTGGCCTGGGAGCTGTGCCGGCACCGGCGCTGGTGGGCGGTGCCTCTGCTGTGGCTGGTGGCATCCATCTGCTTGGTCACCAGCCCCTACTACTACGTGTTCTCGGCGATCCTCGGGGTCGGGATCGCCGCCTGGGGCCTGTGGGCTCAGCCTGGCTGGAAGCAGCGAGGCTGGCTGCTGGCGTTGCTGGCGGTCGCTGCGTTGGGGATGCTGGCCCTTCACGTGCCGGTCTTCGAGCACCTGGGGGCCCGGGAGGGCGGGCTGCTGTCCCCGTCCACCATCGGCTCCGACACCAGCGCCTACGAGCTGAGCGCGGGCCTGGGCACCCTGCTGCTGCCCCGCCAGCTCAGCTATGCGGGCGGTGTGCTGATCCCGGGGGAGACCCACGTGGCCTACCTCGGGCTGGTGGTCCTGCTGCTGGCGGGGCTGGCCACCTGGGCTCGCAGGGATCGAGCCCTGCTGGCCCTGTGGCTGGTGGTGTTGGCCTTCGCTGTGCTCGCCATGGGCCGCAGCGTGAGCCTGCCGGGGGGCGCCGAGCTGCCCATGCCCCTGGGCCTGCTGGCCGCCGCCCTGCCGCCAATGCGGGCCCTGATCTTCGTCTACCGCGCCGTGGTGGTGGTGATGCTGGCCTTGGCCCTGATCCTGGCCCTGGGAAGCGCTGCCCTGCTGGCCCGGCTGGGGTCCCGGCGTTGGCTGCTGGCGCTGGCCCCGGTGCTGCTGCTGGTCGATCTGCTGCTGGTCTCCCCCGCGCCCTTCCCCCTGCCGGTGGAGCGGGTGGTCGTTCCTCGGATCTACCAGGAGCTGAGCGCCGATCCTCGCCCCTTCGGCGTCGTGGAGTTCCCCTGCGATCTCGAGGGCCTGGAGCATTTCGGCGAGGCCTACACCACCGCCCTGTCCAAGCTCAACCAGCGCCAGATCTTCTGGCAGGCCTTCCACCGCAAGGGCCTGGGCATGGTGGACAAGGGCAACAACCACCGGGAGCTGTTCCGCCAGCCCATGATGCAGGACCTGGTGCGGTCGCTGGCCGATGACGAGCCCGAGGAGGAGGGACGGCTCGCGGAGTCCCTGGCCTGGATGCAGCGGGCCCGCTTCGAGCTCCTCATCCTCCACGAGTCCGCCCTGCCCGATGCCACCAGGTCCAAGGTGCGCGGGCTGCTGGACCGCTGGCTGGGCACCCCGAAGAGCTACCCCGACGACGACATCCTGGTCTACACCCTCAGCGCGGACGCCCCCGGGGTTCGCCTGCTTCGCTCCACCCCCCCCGACTTCGACGAGCAGGCCGTGGTGAGGGTGATCACCGCCCTACGGGCCTACCTGGACCAGGGCGATCGGGCTTCCCTCGACGAAGCCCTGGCCGAGTCCTGGAACCTGGACCAGCTCGCGGACTCCCAGAAGACCCGGATGGAGCTGCTGCTGGGGGCGGCTCGGGTGCTGGCCGGCCAGCCCCACGGCCTCGAGCTGGACGAACAGCGCGTGGCCCTCGAGTTCATCCTTCCCTCCCCCGACGACACCGCGCGCCTGGCGGAGGCCCTGCGGACCACCGCCGGTGGAAGGGACGGTGGTGCGGTGTACATCCAGCTTCTGGGCGGCAAGTTCTGCCCCCGGGATGCCTGCCCCGGCCGCGACGATGACCTGGGCCCCGTGCTCGAGGCCTTGGGGCTGCGCCTGCGCGGTGACATGCGAGTGGTCGACATCGGCGCGGGGGTCGGCTCGGTGAGCCTGGCCCTGGCCCGCCGTCTGGGCCCCGACGGGCAGGTCTTCGCGGTGGACATCGACCCGGGAGTGATGGCGTTTCTGGACCACGCGCTGCCCCTCTACCCCGAGGGTGAGCGCGTGCGTCCGGTGCGGTCCCAGCCCAGCCACATCTCCCTGCCCTCCGGGTCCATGGATCTGGCCATCGCCAACGGCGTGGAGTTCCTGCCCGAGGACTTCGCTCCCCACGGTGCGGGCGGACGCTGGGTGGAGCCCTTCCTGGCCAGCGTCGCCCGGGCCCTGCGACCCGGCGGAGTGCTGGTGATCCGCAGCGACTTCGAGCGGGCCTGGCTGGTCAACCAGCTGGGCGGCCAGGGGCTCGAGCTATGGCAGCGGGTGGAGCCGGCGGTGGCCGACGGCGAGGGCAGCGGCTGGATCTACGCCTTCCGCAAGCCGGGCTAGATCACTGTCCGAGCTTGGCCTCGAGCTCCCGGACGTCGGGGCGGTTGCCGATGTGGGGGTCGATGCTGCGGGCCTTGTCCAGCAGGGCGCGGGCTTCGTCCATGCGGCCCTCTTCGGCGTAGATTCCCGCCAGACCCAGGTACTTGTGGACCTCGATGTCGGGGTTGAGCTGGATGGCCTTCTCGAAGTGGACCTTGGCCTGCTCGGGCCGGCCCTGGCGCAGGTAGATCAGCCCCAGCCCTTCGTAGGGGCAGGTGCGGCGGTAGCGGGCGGGATCGTCGCCGGGGGTGGAGCGTCCGTCGGGGTTGTCGCCCACCGAAGGGTCGTGGTGGAAGTCGTTCCAGCCCCAGCAGCGGATGTAGCCCTGCTCGTCCACGCCGCAGGTGTGGTACAGGCCAGCGTCGACGTCGATGAAGCGGCCCGCTGGAGGATCGGACTCGCCCACCGCGCTGTGACCCCAGCAGAAGATGCCGCCGGCGGTGTTGAGGCCGCAGAAGTGGCGGTAGCCGGCGCTGATGTCCTGGAAGCGTTGGCTGGAGCTGTCGGGCCGCTCGGGGCCCACCTCGCCGCTGGGGGGAGGGGGCCTGGCGGGGGCTGGATCCGTGGGGGAGATGGCCGCCTCGGCGCCGCTGCCCCAGCAGGCCACGGTGCCGTCTTCGGCCAGCGCGCAGGCGTGGTGCTCGCCGATGTCCACCTCGCGGAAGCCGCCTTGGCTGGGCTGGTCCGGCATGTCGCTCTCGGTGCCCCAGCAGGTCAGCGCGCCCTGCTCGTCCAGGGCACAGGCGTGGAAGTAGCCGGCGGTGACCTTGTCGAAGCGCCCGGTGGGCACGGCCGCGGTGACGCTGTCGTTGCCGCCCCAGCAGGTCAGGCTGCCGTCGATGCGCACGCCGCAGGTGAAGTCCCAGCCCGCGCTGATGTGCGAGAAGCGGTCGCCGGGAGGGGCAGTGGAGCCGCCGAAGTCGCCGCCCCAGCAGGTCACCTCGCCAGTGGCGGTCCGTGCGCAGGCGTGCTCGGCGCCGGTGCTGACCTGCTCGAAGCTGCCGCTGGGCGGGGTGAGCACGGTATCGTCGGCTCCGCCCCAGCACTCCACCCGCCCGCTGTTGTGCAGGCCGCAGGTCTGGTAGGCGCCGGTGCTGACGGCCACCCAGCCGGCGGTCCCCAGGGGCTGGCGCGCCGCGCTGGGCGGCGGCGGGGCATGGGCGGGGTTGGGCTCCGCGGCGGGGGCGGGGGTCGGCTCCGCGGCGG
>CAZHIK010000614.1:0-5907 GCA_964532635.1 uncultured Enterobacterales bacterium | reverse complement strand
GTCCTGGGCAGCGGGCCAGGTAAGGCTGACCTGGACATCGGTGGTGGCCTCGCCGCTGGGTGTGGCTTCGGTCACCTGCAGCGCCGCTGAATCCGGCCAGGTAGGGCCGCGGTCGTCTTGAGCCCAGGATGTCGAGAGCGCGAGTAGCACGAGGGTAAGCATGGGCACCTCCAGCCCCCCTTCTAACCCTCACGGGGAGAGCGTCGTGCGACGCTCTCCGGCCAGGAAGTGGAAGCTGTTCGAGGAGTAGCCCTCAGTCCACTCCCACCACCCGGTGCACGACCACGGGCTCGGCCCGACCCTTGACGTTCATCGGTCCCAGGGGCTCGCTGCGCACCCGCCCGTCGACCGCCTGGCGGACCGAGTCGCTGATGAGGACCTCGTCGCCGGGCTCGAGGGTGAGTCCCTCGATTCGGGAAGCGGTGTTCACGACGTCGCCGATGACCGTGTAGTCCTTTCGCTGGCTCGATCCGATGCTCCCGAGCACCACCTGGCCTCGGTGTACCCCCACGCCGATGCGGGTGGGCATCCCGTCCGGGCGCTCGATGGCGGCCGCTCGGGCAGCCATCTCGAAGGCGGCGCGGGTGGCGTTCAGCGCGTGGTCCGGGTCGTCCTCGGGGGCTCCGAAGATGGCGAGCACCCCGTCCCCCATGAACTTGTTCACCATGCCATTGTTGCGACTGATGATCTCGCAGATGGGCTCGAAGTAGTCGTTGAGGTAGGCCACCACCTGCTCGGGAGAGACCGAGGTGGACAGGGCGGTGAAGCTGCGGATGTCGGCGAACAGGATGGTGACCTCGCGCACCTCGCCGTCCATGGCCAGCTCACCGGCGAGCACCTTCTCGACGGCCTGGGGAGCCACGTACTCGCCGAAGATGGTCTTGACCCTCTCCTGCTCCATTACCTGAGCGGCGACCCGTCGGCTGATGCCGCGGCCCATGCGGGCGATCAGAGCCGCGAGCACGCCCGCGAGCAGCAGGTAGATGCCGTGGGCGATCGCGAAGGGCCAGCCCAGGCTGGGCAGCTGCTCCAGCAACTCTGCGGTCATGGTTTCGCGGGCGAAGGTGTACAGGAGCATCCACTGCAGCGCGGCCAAGGCGCCGGAGTAGAAGGACAGCTGCCGGCTCAGGCGCAGTCCCGAGGTGATGACCGCCAGGAAGGTGAGCAGGGGGGGCGTGCTGGTCAAGGCGTAGGCCGGACCCAGGTAGATCAGGTCCAGCAGGGTGACGACGGTGAAGATCGAGATCTCGATGGTGACGTTGATCCCGCGCAACAGGCGCAGATCCTCGACCCGCTTCGCCAGGCGCCGCACCACCAGTCCGTAGTAGAGGGCCACGCCACCGGCCAGCCCGCTGAGGATCAGCCCGAGTTGTCCGTCGAGCTGACCGCCGGTGAGCATCGCCATGATGGCGCCGATGGTCGCGACGCCGCAGGCGAACAGGGCGATGCGGCGCTCGTTGCGGCGCTGCACCGCGCTGAACTCCGCCTCGACCAGGCTCTCCAACCGCTTGTCATTCTCGGCATCCATCATCGGGGATGCCGTATCCTCCCAGGGATATAAGAGCGATCCCCCGCGGCGAGGTAGGCATGATCAAGTGGATGTACATCGCACTGGCCACGACGGCGCTGGTATCCTGCCAGGGGGAGGTCCCCTGCCTCGGCTTCCGCGAGTGCCCCTTGGACGTCTCACTGTCTGTCAGTGACGCCCCCTGCTGTTGCGACGGTGAGCGAGTCGACGAAGACCTCCTCTCGAGCGTGGGCGAGCCGTGGGCCACGTCCTCCAAGGACGTGGACACCGGAGACTGCACGCTGGAGTCGGTCGTGTGCTCCAGCAACCTCGGCCTCGAGAAGGGGATCTTGTGCGACTGATACGCCCACATGTGTCGCACCAATACTACGGTGACTTCCGCCCACAGCCGAGGCGATGGACAGCATGACGCCTCGGCTCCCAGCCACCGTTCCCGGCCGCCTCAGCACCCGGAATCGGTGTCTTCGGCAAGGCCCCAGGTCAGCACCTCGCCGGTGACGGCGTCGATCACGGCGTAGCGGATGTGCGCGGCTTCGGGGAAAGCCTGGGCCTCCCAGGTGGGGGAGCCATAGGTGGTGGAGAAGTACGGATAGCCCACGCGATACTCGATCTCGTACTCGGGGTCCTGCTCCCCGGCGATGCACAGGGCCGCGTCGCGGCCGACGTTCCAGTCCTGGGGATCGCAGTGCTCGCCGCCACCCTCCTCACAGCGCGAGCGAGTCAGCTCCACCGAGCCGCCCCAGTCGGCCTCGATGTCGGCGATCAGGTCCTCGATGGGGTGCTCCAGCACGCAGTCGAGCGAGGTCTCCACCACATCTTCGTAGGGGCTCTCGACCAAGGCGCAGCCGGCGGTGGCCATGGCGAGCAGCGACAGCGAGAGAAGCGGAAGGTGATCCATGGTGGTGCCCTCCGGGCCGGTCACGGGATGAGCGTACCCTACGGAATCACCGGGTCCGGCAAAGCTCCCGGCCTGCTCGTCCAGGGCGAAGCCTGCCCCTCTGCCTCTCCGCCTTCATGCTCGCGTCTGCTACAACAACGGACACTTCAATGATCGGGACGAGATCGAAGTGGACATGGGCGAGCTCCCGATGGATGTCGAACTCGACGGGCACCGACTCGCGGATGCGGGCTCGAACGGCGTCTGGGACATCAGCATCGGGTTCCACCTGGAGTTGACCACGTACTCCGGCGTCGGGGACGACTACGAACTCAGGATGGCTATCGACGACATCGAGCTGGTGGGAAAATAGCTTCTTTCGAGCGCGTGTCCGACGGCCTGAACGGCTACGACAGCCACACCGACCCGGCGGCCGACTGGAACTGCGACGACCGACATTCGGCTGCCCCGGCTGGGGCCGGGTGCTGAGGAGGCGCCCCCCCTTGGTGCCGAAGTCATCCTCTACTCCACCCACCCCCAAGGTGCGCAGACGTCATATTCGTAGTTGGTCTGTACCGTTCCGGGAATCTGGCTGCAGTAGTCGTTGATGGACTCCGACAGCGGCAGGCAGGCCGGGCCTTCGGGGGTATCACCGGCGCAGTGGAGTCCTGAGGTTCCGTCCCGCTCGATGCAAAAGCCTTGCTCGCAGGGGATGACACACAATCCTGTGTTGGGATTGACGTCGGGATGGCCCGTGGCCTCGCACCAGGAATGCCACTCCACCTGCCAGCAGGTGTCGTCATCGAGGTGGCAGGGCTCTCCCACCCATGGGAAGTCGTAGTAGTCACCGGCGTTGAGCAAGGGAAAGGCCTCGGTGTCGTCCAGGCTCGTGAAGGTGTACCCGGCAGCCTGGGCTTCGACGATGACCTCCTCGAGGGAATCCGCCGTGTATTGATGGATGTCGTGGAACAACATGATCCCACCGTCGAAGCGCTCGATCTGCATCATGATGTTCCCGAGCATGTCGTCTTCGTAGCCATCCGGGATGCGCCAGTATCCTCCTTGGTCGCACCACCCGTCGTCTGACGCATAGCACCAATCGGCTGTGTCGATGTTCCACCCGGTCATCTTCAACCCCATGCCGCGCACCAGATCCGCCGAGTCGCAGTCCGACATCCCGTAGGGGAAGCGGAAGAACTCCGGCGCGGTGCCCAAGGTCTCCAGCAGCTGCCAGGTGTCCTCGATCTCGCCGATCTGTTCGAGCTCTGTCAGGTCGGTCATGACGGGGTGGGAGTAGGTGTGGATGGCGATGTCGAAGAGCGGATCGGCCGCGATCTCTTCAACGAGCTCCGCGACGCTCGGGTCCTCGGCCATCCCGCCGACCATGAAGAAGGTGGCAGGGACGTTGAAGGCCCGTAACGTCTCGACAACCTGGGGCGTGGTGGTGGACAGCGGGCCGTCGTCGAAGGTGAGGGCCAGGTAGCCGCCCATGGGCGCAGGATCGGCGGGATCCATGCCTCCGCAGCCCGCTTGGCCGTAGCTGCGGTCCCATGACCAGGTACCGGTGTCGGCGGGGCGGTCGGTGTCGTTCGGCAACCCACTGTCAGTGTGCAGATCGAGATCTTGGTCTTGGCAGGCTGCGAGCAGGAGGGCGAGGTGTAGCAGTCTCATACTGGCGGCTTCTCGAGCGAGGTTCATGACATTGGAAGGGCAAAGCCGTCATCGCCTAACACGGCTCCCGTGACAGGCCGGTGGATGACGGTAGAGACCACCACGGCGGCCGGGGCGCCAAGCTCGAGGCGCTCCTGGACGGTCAAACAGCTCGCCGCTAGCCACGAGGTGGAAACGCCACCAGGCTCCCGATGGCAGTCTGATCGGAGTGCGCGCACCACTGGCGCAGCACGAGCAACCGATCATCCGTACGTACATGGAAGTCGAAGACATCACAGAAGCCGTCAACGAAGCCACATCGGCCGGCGCAATGATCGCATACCCTCCCACCCAACAAGGACAAACCGACACCTGGGCGATCTACATTCTCGGCGGCCTCCAGTTCGGCCTGTGGCAGCGATAGGCGGAAGTTCGACACGGCAGCAGTCGGAGCCGTCCAAGGCGCCATGGCCCTGCCCCGCCCGCAGTTGCGGTCCGACTTCATCCAGGCTCGGCGCCAGTTAGCCATACCGAAGAGAGCGCCCGCCCGATCATGTTCACGAAGTTCCATGCCCTGTCCGTCTTCTTCTCCGTCTTCGGCGCTTGCTCTGGTTTCTGCCTCGGCGCGGAACTCGGGGATCCCTATGCCGCCTACGTTTTGGCGGGGGCTGGCGTACTCACAGGTCCTCTCTTCTTCACGGCCACGCGCCTATTCTTCGGTCCGCGCTTCATCCGAAGCTTCGTGCTGCGAACCCGGGTACGTGCCGACAGGCTCTACGCACGCATCGCCCTGCCAGAGTTGGTCCGTCGAGGCGAGCGCATCGATGATGAACGCATCATCGTTCGAGAGCTCCTGCTGTCCGACGAACCTCGAGAAAGAAGCGTCGGTCACCTCCTGCTGACTGAGCTGCTTCCAGGCCTGGCCGAGGCTCTCGGACCCTACGATCCCGCCCAACTCTCCGCCGAGAGCCGTGCGCGCATCGATCGCCTGAGCTGGTAGGAACCTCACTCCACCTCGACCACTTCGCCCGAGACCACCGTGGTGGAGAAGGCGTGAGGATAGCTCCTGCGTTCGGCGGAGCACGATCCACTCCACGGTCCCGGCGGCAGCCATACCGAGCAATCCTCCGTCCAGTCGGCGTAGCCGCGAATCAGCGCATCCACGACGGGATCGGGAGACTCCGGGGAGCAGTCGAAGCCTGACCGGCTGCAGATCTGCCCCATCTGGGTCAGGGCCACCTCCTGTGCGCGGGCGTGGTTCCGCCGCGTCACCACCGCTTCACCCACCCAACTCTCCTGCCTGCACCGCACCGCCGTGGGTGCGGACTCGCCCTCGGTGCCGGTCACGGGCACGCACAGCGGCTCGCCGGGCATCCCGCCGCGGGACGTGCGCGGCCTCTTGGCGCCTTCGGGCAGGGACGCGATGGTGCACGGTCCCTCGGTGTCCGCGGGGACCATCACGCAGACCTGACGGTTGATCCACTCGAGGTCGACCTCCACGTGCTCGCCCACAGAGGCCCCGTGGAAGCCGGAGTTCCGGCCGCCCTTGGACGCGATGACCATGTAGACGACATCGGGATCCTCCGCCGCTGCACAGCTCCACAGCCCCGGTGCGCTCCACGCGCACCATTCCTGGTCGCCCACACCATGGGTCTGTCGAAAGGCCGACACCGAGACGTCCGACAAGCAGGGCTCCCCGCGATCCGAGCAGCCTACCGAAATGGAGCCCAGGGAACGCATCACCACGTCGTAGTGATTGCCATCGTAGACATACAGGTTGCCCATGGGCTCGGAGGCGTAGCCCCTGGCGTGGACGCTGTAGTGCTTGCGCGTCGGGTGACCTACCCCGGCG
>CAZHIK010000613.1:0-5908 GCA_964532635.1 uncultured Enterobacterales bacterium | reverse complement strand
ATCGACATAGCTCTCGGTGGCGGAGCCGCTCAGGTCGGCGGCCACGAGGTAGTCAGCCTCGATGTCCGAGACCTGGGCGACCACCGCGGCGAGGTCGGCATCCAGGGCGTAGGTGGCCTCGACGTCGGTGACACGAGCGTCGAGCGCCGCCAGATCGGAGTCCAGAGCGCTGTCGCCCTCGAGGGTGGTCACCCGGGTATCCAGGGCGACCAGATCGGCGTCCAGGGCGTAGCTGGAGAGGTCCACCTCGCCAATGGCGTCGTCCACGTACAGCTCGGTCGCGAACGCCGAGGTGTCGGCGCTGACCACAGCCTCACCCCCGGGGACCGCCGCATAGCTGGCCTGCGCCAGGTTGGCGGTGCCGCCGGTCACGCTGGCGTAAGGCGCGCTGACGGCGTTGTCGTAGCCCGCCAGCAGGCCACCGTAGCTGGTCCAGTCGTGCTGGTCGCCCACCACCAGGTTGTGGCTGCCGCTGCGCACCTGAGCCGTAGCCGCGCTGTAGCCCACGATGAGGTTGCCCAGGCCCGTGAGGCTACCTCCGTCATCGGTGCTGCCGCTGCCGGACTGCACGTAGACATTGGCGCCAGCGAGCACGACGCTGTGGTCGCTGGTGTCCACACTGAGGTACCCAGCGAGTGCGGCGAGGGAGGCGTCGACGGTGTCTGCGGAGTAGCCCTGGGCCTCGACCCAGGCCTCGGTGGCGACCGAGGACAGGTCGTCGGCGACGAGGTAGTCGGCCTCGATGGCGGCCAGGCGAGTGTCCAGCTCCGCGGCCTCGAGGGTCTCCAATCGCCCATCGTGCTCGTCCACGGCGTCGGCCAGCTCGGTCAGGTCGAGGCCGCCGGTGATGGCGTCGAGCTCGGCCTGCATCTCCGCGATGTCGGCCTCGTGTGCGGCCTGCAGGGCGTCGAGGTCGGCCTGGTGCTCCGCCTGCAGCGCCTCGAGCGACTCGCGCAGCGCATCGAGCTCGGCGTCGATGTCGTCGGACTGCCCACCGCAGGCGACCAGCAGGGCGCAGGTGGTGAGCACCGGGAGGGTGGTTCTCGTCTTCATGGGGACTCCGGGGAAAGGAACAGGTTCCTGTTCGACGATCCCTTCGACAGCTGAGCGTGGTGCTCAGGGCAAGCCGGATCGACGAGCGCGTCTTTGGCCGTCCCTCCGCCGAACTCAGGCCCCGCCGCAACCCCCGAAGTGCACGTAGTCCTCGGTCCCCAGGTACAGGTCGAACTCCAGCGGATCGAGCACGTGCATGTGCCCTTGCCCGGCACGCTCGCAGGCTCCGACCTCCCAGATGATGACATAGAAGCCAGGCTCGAAGACAGGGGAGCCGCTGTCTTGGTTTTCCCCGAGGGTGCGCCAGGTGTACAGCAGCGCGGCACCTGGCGAGCCACCTACGAGGGGCTCTTCCCCCTGCCTCTCGCCGTCGCCGTTTTCGTCGTGGTACAGCACGACGGCGCCGACGGTCATCTCGTCGATCACCTCGACCTGCTCGGTGTCCGGTGGGGTGTAGAGGGACAGGCTGTAGCGAGCGGGAAACGTGGTCTGGACACGCCCACTCGCGGTCTGGCCCGCGTGGGTGTCAGGGGCTTTCCAGAGGACCGTGGTGCCCACGGTCTCGTCGGGAACCGGCCGCGACTCGTCGTATCGGACCAGGCCCTCGATCCGGAACAGCTCCTCGCCGGTGTAGCTGCCGTCCACGAAGCCAGGGCCGCAGCCCATCGACAGGCCAGCGAGGGCCAAGACGCTAACGAAGCCAGAGCGTGGCATCCAGCCCTCCTCGCGGGGTGACCCGCACCGCGATCTGCGCCAGGTCGTCCTGGATCAGCGGCATGACCACCATGTCCGCACCCAGCTCGAGCCCCAGGCTCACGCGGGGATGCAGCGCCAGCTCCGCCCGCGCCAGGGGGCCCCCATGCAGGATCGCCCCGCTGATGGCAGGGGCCACCCCGGTCGTCTCGAAGCGCTGCCACATGCCCGAGCCGCCCCCGACGAGGCCCAGACCGAGGGAGGCGCTGCCACGATCCACCATGCGGAGGGCGGACAGCTCGGCCCCCACCGCCCGCTGCTGCTGCGCGAGGATGTCGTTGTCGGCCCAGGCCATGGCGCCGCGCGCCCGCAGGCCCAGGCTGATCCAGCGAAGCTCCGCGCGCAGGCCCACAGCTGCGAGGGGAGCGAACGACTGGCCGTCGAGCAGCGGCCCGTGGGCACCGCCACCCAGCTCCAGCCCCAGAGGAACGTGCACCTCGCTGGTGCGGCCACGTCGGGCGGCCTGCCCCAGGGGCTGGACCCGTAGACCCATGAGCGCGGAGTCCAGCTGCTGCCCGGCGGAGAGCTGAACGGCGCCCTCGTAGACCCGGTCTGGCAGCCTGCGCACCACGCGGTAGCGACCAGGAGCGACCACCAGCACGCTGGGCTGCTCGACCTCGAGCTCGGCCACCAGGCGGGTCTGGTCCTCGCTCAAGACCATCCACGATCCCGGCTCGGACAGCCGCATACGGGCGCTGTCCCCCTCGTCCGAAAGCCGCGTCAGGACCACATCCGAGCGCCCCGCGAGGTCGAAGGCGTAGGAGGGGTGCTGCACTACGGGTGCCTTGCTGGTGCTGGCCAGGGTGCGGGCGAAGGTGTAGCGGTAGGCCTCGTCCAGGGTGACCCGCTCGTCCTGATCGGCATCTGCGGCGCCAGACAGCCCGACCACCAGGTGATGGCTGAAGATGCCGCCCTCGAGCCGGCTGGACTCCTGAGCGTCCTCACCGGCCGCCGTGGAGGTGATCACGGCCATGCCCTCGCTGTCCATGCGCTCGGACACATGCATGTCGAAGCCAGGGACCTGGGTGCCCCCCCGCCGCTGCAGCGCCTCGCCGACCTGGCAGGCGTCCAGGATCAACACACGCACGTCCACGGGCATGGCCTCGACGCGCTCGGCCAGCTCAGCGAGCCCCAGGTGGCTGCCACCCAGGTGCAGCGCGGCGCCGTCGGCGTGGCCAGCGTAGTAGACCAGCAGCAGGCTGCTGTCCGCCTCGGACTGCTCCGCTGCGAGGCGACGCTCGAGGGTGTCGAGCACCCGGCGCAGATCGTCAGCGGACTGGTCGGTGACCAGCACCAGGTCCTCGGGGTTCACCCCGCCCAGCCGGCTCATCACGGCACCGACGGCCCGCGCGTCCTGTTCGGCGTGCTCCAGCGGGCGCTCGTCGGGGTCGCCTTCATTGGCGCCGACCACCACGGCGTAGCGGTGTTCTGCGCCCTGGGCGGCCAGGCAGAGCGCCAGCAGCGGGGCGATCATGGTTGCGCCTTCACGAGCCGGTGCTCGGCCTGCTCGCAGCCGGGCAGCAGGCGGGGCAGGTCGCCACCCGGGACCGCGCGATGGGGCGCGACGGCGGCCTCGAGGGCTCCCCAGCTCAGGGGCTCTCCGCACGCCAGCGCGACGATGTGCTCGGTACCCGGCGTGTCGTCGAGCAGGATCGCCAGCTCGAGGTCCACCGGCTCCTCGGCACCCGGGAGCCACGCTGCGCTGGGAGCGCCGCCCGCGGGCCAGGCCGGGTAGAGGGCGCCGGCAGAGTCGAGGCCGAAGACCAGCACGTGGGCGCCAGCCTCCCCCGGAGCCACCCGGAAGCCGATGCGGTCGCCTGGCGCCACAGTCTCGCCTGTGCTGACCCGAGTGACCGCGTCGCCGTCGCTGCGGTAGAGCTGGAACCAGTCCGGCCCACCCCGGGTGGTGTAGACCTCGTCCGGAGGCGGCCGAAGCACCACCAGCGCGGCAGCCGCCATGGCCATCACGACACCCGCGGTCGCGACCCAGCGGGCCCGTCGCGGGCGCAGGGGGACCAGCTCGGCCACGGCTGGCGCGGGTTCGACAGATGCGCTCTCGAGCAGCGCCGGCATGGGCGGCAGGGCGGCCCCCACCTGCTCCCGAGCCAGCGCCATGCGCTCCTGGCACAGGGCACAGCCCTCGAGGTGGGCCTGGGCTGCCGCCTCTTGGGCGGGCGAGCACTCGCCCTGGATGAGCCGGTAGGCGCCCAGCTCGAGCAGGTGACCGTGACGATCGAACAGTCCAGACATCAGGTCCCCTCCTCGGCGAGCGCCCGAGCGGCCTTGCGCAAGGCGTTCAGGCGGTTGCCCACGGTTCGCAGAGAGCAGCCTTGCAGATCGGCGATCTCCTGGCGGCTCATGCCGTCGAGGTGGAAGTAGACGCCGGCGGTCACGATCTCCGGCTCCAGCGTGCGCCACAGCTGGGCCACCAGGGCCGAGGGCTCCTGATCGGGGCTGCTGACGGCCGGGCTCCACCAGGGATCGCCCTGCTCGCCCATCAGCTCGCGACGGCGGTCGCGCTGACGCAGCTGGTTGATACAGTGCCGGGTGGTGAGCTGGTAGATCCAGGTCCCGGGGGAGGCGTCACCACGGAAGCTGTGGCGCTTCTCGAGCACACGAAGGAAGACCTCCTGCAGCATGTCATCCGCCTCTTCCTGGCGAAAGAAGCGCCGGATACGAGCCCGGATCATGCCGCCATAGCGCTGGTAGAGCTCGGCGGGCTCGAGCTGCTGGAGGGTGGTGGAGATGCGCAGGCTCCCGGCGGCCGCAGGGGTGACCGACAGGGCGCGTTCTAACGGGCTCGAGGTGATGGTCTACAGCCATCGCACCGAATGGTGAGGGCACAGCGCAGGTCCCGGAGCTGGATGGAGCAGCCGATGCCATGGTGTCTCCCCGCCTAGTCGTCTTCCCAGAGGGAACCGCCTGCCCAATCGTGTCTTCCGCTGGCCGTGCGCGAGTCACCACCCGAGACCGCAGCGTAGTTGCCATCCGCGTTGTTGGACTGGCCCCCGATGGCCACCGCGTAGGTCCCCGTCGTGCTGTTCTGGTAGCCGCCGTGGACCACCGAGGTGTCCCCCGACGCGGTGCCACGCGCACCCGCGGTGATGGTGCTGTACGACCCGCTCGCCACGTTGTTCCAGCCGCCGTGGGCCGCGGACCAGTCGCCGGTCGCGTAGTTGTTCCAGCCGCCGGTCACGCTCGCGTACAGCCCGCTCGCGTCGCCGGAGTCCCCAGCCGCGATGCTGGCCCAGCTTCCGCTCGCCTCGTTCTCGTTGCCACCGGAGATGGCGCTGTAGTCCCCGGATGCGGTGTTGAGGTTTCCACCGGTGACGCTGGCGTACTCGCCGCTCGCTTCGTTCTCCGAGCCGCCAGAGATCGAGGCGTAGTCCGCCGAGGTGTGGTTTCCATAGCCGCCCGAGATGGCGGCATAGAGGCCCTCGGCCAGTCCGTCCCGGCCCCCGGAGATGGCGCTACCGGCGCCCGCGGACTCGCCTCCCGAACCGCCGGAGACGACGCTGTACGACCCCGACGCGGTGTTGCTGAGACCACCCGACACACTGGCCAGCAGACCGCTGGAGGCACCACCATAGCCACCTGTGATGGTCGCGTAGTTGCCAGACGCGACGCCAGAGTGGCCGCCAGTCACCGCAGCGTAGATGCCGGTCGCGGAGCTCCCCGCCCCGCCGAGCACCACGGCGTAGGGCGCCGAGACCTCATTCAGCGACCCAAACACCGCGCCGCTGTAGCTGGCGTAGCTGTTGAAGGTCCCCAGCACCAGGTTGTGGGAGCCGCTCTTGTCGTCGGAGCCGTAGTCCTCGTCGTAGCCCACGATGAGGTTGCCCAGGCCGTTGACCGTCGCATCGGTGCTGCCAGCGCCGGACTGCACGTAGACGTTGGCGCCGGTGAAGACCACGCTGGCGGTGCCGGTGTCCACCGTGAGGTAGTCCAGCAGATCGGTGAGCGTGGCATCGACGCTGTCGGTGGTGTAGCCCTGGGAGGAGACCCAGCTCTCGGTGGCGTAGCCGGAGAGGTCCGACGACGTGAGGAAGCTGCTGTGGTCCACCGCCGCGATGGAGCTGTCCACGTACGACTCGCTGGCGTA
>CAZHIK010000612.1:0-5917 GCA_964532635.1 uncultured Enterobacterales bacterium | reverse complement strand
GGGCACGGCCTGGACGAGCTCGATGCCCTTGGGGAGCTCCTGGCGGTCGATGAGCTTGATGCGGTCCCGCAGGTCGAGCAAGGCGACGTTGCGGTTCAGCTCTTTCTGCTCGATGCCCCACATGCGGAAGGACGCGAAGCCTTCGACGGCGCGGTACCACTCGAACTCGTCACCCTGGAACTGGGTGATCCGATAGCGGTTGCCGAGATCGAGGTCGTACAGGTCCACCGAAGGAGGCCGGGTCTCTGTGTCCGTCCACTCGGGCAGGCGCTCCACCCAGGCGTCACGGCGCCGCTCGGCGCGTTCCTTCGCTTCGTCGGACATCTCGTCCCAGGCGGTCTGGTCGAAGTTGGACACCGGAGCCCCGAGGCGCTCCAGGATCACCCAGCGACCCCAGGGGCTCATCACGGCCCGGGTGGTGTCCTCGAGGGTGATGATCTCGGTGCCGTCGGGACGCACCAGGTGGACGCGGCCCTCGGCCCCCCAGGTGACCGTGGGCTCGGTGTCGATACCCGGCTCGTAGGTGAAGGTCTCGATGGGGGTGTCCAGCCAGGGGAAGGCCCGCTCGTGCTGGCCCGTGCTGATGTCGAGGACGTAGGGACGGCGGCTGCCTTGATCGTCCAGGGCGGTGACGTAGGCGTGCTGCAGATCGGGGCCGAGCTGGAGCATGGCGGGTTGCTCGAGCATGGTGTCCACCGCCTTGAGGGTGGCCTTGCGGTGGTCGTAGATCCCCAGGCGCTGGCCCGGCACCTCGACTTCCTGGTGCGGCAGCAGGAACATGACCCGATCTTCGTCGAGCCACACACCGTTGGACACGGGCAACGGAGTGGGGACCGTGGCGATGGTCTTGTCCTCGCCGTTGAGGATGTGACCCGCGTGGGTGACCTGGAAGTACACGTGGATGCCCGACGGTGACCAGCTGAAGGCGCCGAAGTTGTTGCTGCCACACTCCGCGAAGGCGAGGTTGAGATTCTGCTTGCCCTTCAGGAAGCGGATCTCCGATTCACGACACTCGGCGTAGGCGTCGTAGACGTTCTCGTAGAAGCTGGCCTCGCCAAAGTTCTCCTCTTCGCACGCGGTGATGGCGAACAGGGGCAGCAGCAAGGCCAGGGCTGCGGGTCGGGACGGGAATCGGCGGTTGCGCATCTTCACTGCTCCCAGGGGGCTTCGAAGGGATCGGGCTGTGAGCGGGGAAGCCCCGCTTCCAGGGACACGTGGGAGCGGTGGGGGTTCCGCTCACGACGACGCAGCCCGAAGGCGGTGGCGAGGGTAACCAGGAACAAGGTCGGAGCAAGGCCAGCGTCCGAGGAAGCCGCGCAGCCGCACGTCCCTCGGGCCACCACACCAGGGCGACTGTCTCCGGGAGCAGGCTCGCTGTCGGGCTCCGGAGGCTCCGTGTCCGATGGCGCCCCCGTGTCCACGACGGCCCCCGAGGCCAGGTCGAGGGCCGCCAGCTGCGCGCCGCTCGAGACCACCAGGAGGTCGATGGTGCCGTCGAGGTCTTCGAGGGGCCCAGCGTCCCAGCGCAGGCTGGTGCCGCTGGACTCGAGCAGCTCCAGAGGGGTCATGGCTCGGCTGAGACCTCCGATGGCCCAGGCCCGGGACCCGACCTCGAAGCCCTGACCCTCGACACCGAGCTCACCGCCATGCCAGCTCACGCTGTCCAGCGTGACCCGATCGTCGCGCTCTCCAACGAACAGGGCGCGTGGCGTGGAGCCCTGGGCGGTGCTGATGCCCCAGGGACCGGGTGCGAGTTCGCTGGGCACCACCGCGTAGCCGTGCCCCTCGCGCTCGACGAGCACGCTGCCGTAGCCTGGGCGGAACAGCGTGATCTGCTCGTCCTCGATCCCCGGAAGCGTCACCTCCCGCGCCTGGTCTCCCCAGGTGACCAGCGCCGGCTCTGGACGCAGCTCGACCAGGTCTTGGCGCGTGATGGTGAGATCGAGGGACTGCAGCTCCCCCGCCTGGACGTCCAGCTCCACCCGCCGTGTCTCGTAGCCCGGCGCCCGGATGTCGATGGTGACCTCTCCGGGCACCAGCCAGCGGGCGAAGCGCCCGTCGGGCCCGGCGGTGCTGGCCCAACCACCGTCGATGTCGACGATGGCCTCTACCGGGCTGCCGTCCTCCGCATCGCGAACCACACCGACGACCGAGGGCTCGCGCTCCACGAAGTCCAGGACGGCGTCCATGTGATCGTCGATGAGTCCCTCGAGCACACTGGCAGGAGGGGTCTTCTCCACCGACACCTCGAGGGTGTAGTCGAAGGTTCCCCTGCGGCCGTAGGACCAATCCGAGGTGTCACCGTAGGTGACGTACCAAGCCCCCCCGTTGATCAGATAGAAGCCACTCACCCCGCACTGCTGGCGGTAGGCCTCGGACTGAGCCACCAGCAGATCCTCGTCGGCGCTGTTGGTGGTGGTGTAGTTCCAGATGTAGCAGATGAGCGCCGCGCCGGAGTGCAGGCTCAACCCACTGGCGAAGCCGCGGTAGGCGGACAGCACACGCACGGCGCGAGACTCCGGCTCCGAGAACGGCTCTTCGCCCGCGCGGTACTCGCTGGCGTTCCACTGGAAGCCATAGTTGCGGTTGAGGTCGACGTCCCTGGCGTTGTAGCGCGAGCCGTCCGCCACGCCATCGGGGTTGACGTGGGGGACCACCCAGACCTCGACCGGGATCGGCTCCCTGATCAGCTGCTGGGCCACCGCCAGGGTGACCTCCGACGATGCCAGCTCGTCGCCGTGGTGGGTACCCAGCAGGCGGACTCGCCACTCCCCCTGCCCGATGCGCAGGCCCAGCAGGGGCCTGCCCTCCACGGAGCGCCCCAGGTCGAGGATCTCCACCCGCTCGGGGTAGGCCTCCGCCATGTCCCACAACACGTCGACCATCTGGTCCTCGTCGTGGTACTCGGGGGCCCGCCGAGCCTGGCTGCGGTGGTCCGGGCGGGTGACCTCCACCTCGAGCCCCAGGTCCTCCAGGTCCGCGAGCGCACCGCGGCTCCCGATCACCCGGATGCGTCCGTCACGGCCGGGACCATCGGCGCTCACAGGGGCGCTGGCGAGCAGTGCCCGCAGCTCGTTCGCGTCGCGCGTTCCGGGGGCGACCCAAGCCTCGGCGTGCACGGGTCCACGAGACGGGGAGGCGCAGCCGAGCAGGCCCAGCAGCAGCCAGCCGCCCCGGGTCATTCCGTGGGCTCCGGCTCCACTACCGGCTGCCTTGCGGCGTCGCGCACCTCGGGGAGCCAGCGATCACGCTCCACCGCGAAGGCCGCCCGCTCGCTCGAGGGGAGCGGCACCGAGACCGGGAGCTTGGCCTTCATCGGGTCGATGTGCTTGCCTCCGAGCTTCAGCTCGTAGTGACAGTGGGGCCCCGTCGACAGGCCCGTGCTGCCCACCTTGCCGATGGTGTCCCCCTGCGCGACGCGCTGACCCTGGCGCACGAGGATCTTGCTCAGGTGGGCGTAGCCGCTCTCGTAGCCGCCGTCGTGACGGATGCGCACCAGCAGGCCGTAGCCCCCCGCGTTGCGGGCCGCCGTGACCACACCGTTGCCCACCGATCGAACCGGGGTGCCCGTGGGTGCCGCGAAGTCGGTGCCGTAGTGGGGCCTCCGCTTTCCCGTGACCGGGTGGAGCCGACCGCGAGGGGCGAACCCAGAGCTGACGCGGGAGAAGGCCAACGGGGAGCGCAGGAAGGGCTTGCGGCGGGCCTTGCCGTCGGGATCGAAGTAGCCGACCCGACCGTCGGCACCCTCGTGGCGGATCGCGACGAGTTCCTTGTCCCCGGTCTGCATCAGGACCGCATGGATGTCCCCCAGCTTGCGCAGCTCACCCTCGAGGAACAGGCCCTCGGCCACCATGGTGAAGGTGTCGCCCTTCTTCAGTTCGGTGTTGAAGTCGATGTCCCACTGGAAGATCTCCGCCAGCCGGACCACGTCGTCGGGCCGCAGCCCCGCATCCAGGGCAGCGTTCCAAAGGCTGGACTCGATCCGGAAGCGCCGGGAGACCTGCTCGTGCTCGTACTGCACCTGCTCGATGGCTGCGCACCAGACCTGCTCTTCCTCGTCCCAGCGCACCACCAGGGTGTTGTCGCCGTCGCCGTCGATGGGGTAGCGCAGTGAGGTGGCGTGCTCCGCGCCGCGGGTGTAGCCGATGGTCAGCACTCGACCGCTGTTGATGCGGGCCAGGTCGTAGTGCTCCTTGCCCGCCGTGATCACCTGGTTGGCGGGCAAGCCGTGCCGCTGCAGGATGGCCGCGATGGTGTCACCCGAACGCACCCTGTAGTCCACGCTCGCCTGGTCGACCACGGGCACAACAGGGCCCCCGAGCACACCGCCGATGCCGCCATCGGCCGGGGTCCAGGCCTTCATCACCACCGTGAGGCCGAGCACGAGTACGATCATCACCGCGAGCGCGGCGTACAGGTGCCTTTGTCTCTGTTGCATGGGAGCTCTTGGGGCGCTCAGCTCCCGAGCACTATCAGCGCAGCCACGACCACGAGGATGAACCCGATGCCCGCTCCGATGAGCAGGCTCTTGATGGCCAGACCGAGGCTCGAGGAGCGCTTCCTGGGGCGCTGTGCGGGCGGCGCGGGCCTGGGAGTCGGGCGAACGGGTGTGGCTGGCGCGGGCGCATCGGTGGACGCGCCGCCCAGGGGCAGGGTGGCGTCAACAGGGGGAGGCTGTGCCACCGAGTGGGAGGAGTGGGACTCGGAGTGGGACGGCGCCAGCGGCGCCGTGCGGGGGATGGGCTTGGAAGGCTGCGAAGGCTTGGGCGGCGTGGCCGGAGGCGGCTGGCTCACCGCATGCTCGGGCTGAGCCGGTGGCGTGGGAGGAGGTTGGCTCGGGGCCGGCTCGGGCTCGTGCGCTCCGCCCGAGTGCGCGGGTGCCCCGGAGGCCGCCGCGATCTCGTGGAGCGCCATGGTGTGATCGGCACCGCCCTGCTCGATCTCGTAGTCGCTGCCCGCCAGCCCGATGGGATCCTCGGGCGGCGTGACGTTACCCTCGAGCAAGGGGGGGATGGTCTTGGAGGCCCAGCTGCGCAGGCTCGAGCCCCGCATCTCGTCGGCTGCGGCCATCAGTGCCCGCTCGAGGATGGCGCCATCGGGGCGCTCCTCGGGTTCCCACCGGACCATCTGTGCCAGCAGGGGCACCAGCTCCCCGTGGGTCTCCCGGATGGACTCCAGGGCATCCTCGGCGGCAGCCTCGAAGCGCTCCCGGCGGATGCGAGGTTGGCCGAAGATCTGACCCGAGGCGGCTTCGTACAGCGCGATGCCGAGGCCGTAGATGTCGGCCTTGCGCGTCACCTCACCGGTGACGATGTACTCGGGCGCCATGTAGTTGAGGGTGCCCAGCACCAGCTGGCCGGTGAAGCTCTCGCGAGCCTCGAAGTGGGCCCGGGCCACGCCGAAGTCCAGCAGCTTCACGGAGCCGCGCACCGTGACCATGATGTTGCCAGGCTTGACGTCGCGGTGGATGACGTTGAGGGGCTCGCCGGACTTGGGGTGGGTGGCGTTGTGGGCCTTGTGCAGGGCTCCCGCCACCATCGCCCCGATCTCCGCGAGGGCTCTGGCCGGTACCACCTCGCTGCCGTCGACGACGGAGCTCAGATCGACACCCTCGACGAACTCCATGATGACGGCGTCGCGGTTGGCGACCCGCACCAGCTCGCTCACCTCGAGGATGCGCTCGTCGTTGAGCAGCCCGAGGAGCCGAGCCTCGTCTCGCATCCGGGTGAGGAACTGCTCCGCGCCAGGCTGGCCACCCATGAGCACCTTGACGGCCACCTGGCGTCTGAAGCCTCGCCCGGAGACCATGTCGGCCAAGTAGACGGTTCCCACGGCGCCGCTGCCCAGCGGCCTGATGAACGCCAGCTTTCTCATGGCCGGCACGGTATCACGGCGGGGGGAGAGCTGTCAGCTGATA
>CAZHIK010000611.1:0-5919 GCA_964532635.1 uncultured Enterobacterales bacterium | reverse complement strand
TCGAGGGCTCCTCGAGCCAGATCGTCCGGAACTCGACAGTCTCCGGCACAGCCGTACAGCACCAGGGCGAGGAAGGGCAGGATGCAGCGGCGCATGGAGCCTCCGTGGGGGCGGTCGGCAAGGGGTAACCGCCACCACGCTACCGCGCTGGCTACAGGACCATGACAGCGCCCGACGGCGCCAGAGAATATGCTGGGGGACCCCGGAGCCCATCCCCTCATGCGCGTCCTGCTCATCAACCCCTCAATGAACCTGCAGCGCCTCGGTCGCGTGGCTGGTCTGCTCGAGCCCATGCCCTGCATCGGCATCGCATACCTGGCCGCCATGCTCGAGCAGGCAGGGATCTTCGTGCGAGCGGTGGACATGTTCGCAGAGGGCCTGGGCGCCGACGAGGTCCTGGAGCGAGTGCGCCGGTTCGAGCCCGACGTGGTGGGCTTCACCGTCATGACTCCCTCGGCCCCTGTGGTCAGTGTGCTGTCCCGGATGATCCGCGGCGCGCTGCCCGCCGTGCGCATCGTGCTGGGGGGCGTGCACGCCGACGTCTTCGCCCACGATCTGGTGGCTACGGGTGACGCCGACGTGGTGGTCCACGGCGAGGGCGAGCACGCCATCGTCGAGATCGTCCAGACCTGGGCCGGTGGCTCCACCGACCTCAGCGGAGTGAGCGGGATCACCTGGTCGGCCGGCGACGAGCCCCAGCGCACCGTCGATCGCCCACTGTGCAACACACTGGACGAGCTGCCCTACCCCGCTTGGCACCTGTTCCCTATCCATCGCTACGGCCTGCTGCCCTTCGCCGACATCGCCCGACCGGTGCTCACCATCTCGGCGTCGCGCGGCTGCCCCTACCGCTGCGACTACTGCTCCCTGCTCCACAGCCACGGCAAGCGCTACCGACGCCGGGACCTGGTCCGGGTGGTCGACGAGTACGGCCACATGGTGGAGCGCTTCGGCGTGCGACAGATCGGCTTCGTCGACCCCATCTTCCCCCTCGACAAGCAAGACCTACCCCTCTTCTGCGACGAGCTGCTCCGGCGCGGCCTGCCCGAACGCTGCGTGTGGCTCAGCGAGACTCGCGCCGATCGGCTGGACCCCGAGACCTGCCAGCTGATGTACACCGCGGGCTGCCGCCGGGTGCTGCTGGGCATCGAGTCCTCCTCGTCGCGGCTGCTCGAGAACGTCAACAAGAAGCTCGACACCGAGCAGATCCGCGAGGGCGTGGCCAACGCGCGGGCCGCCGGCATCCAGACCGTGGGCCTGTTCATGATCGGCCTGCCCGGCGAGACCCCGGAGCAGACCCGCGACACCGTGGAGTTCGCGGTCGATCTCGACCTGGACTTCGCCAAGTTCGCCATCACCGTACCCTTCCCAGGCTCCAAGCTGTTCGATGACGCCTGGCAGACCACGCTGTTCAGAGACGACTGGGAGAACTACGTCACCTTCAACACCGATCCCGACGCTCTGGTCTGGCATCCCCCCGGCTACGATCCCGCCGAGCTGATCCGCCTGCAGCGCTGGTCCCTGCGCCGCTTCTACCTGCGTCCACGCCAGATCCGCCGCCAGCTCATCGACCTCAAGACCTTGAGCCCCCGCAACGTGCTCCACGGAATCTACGGAATGCTGCCTTGATGAGCTGTCGGCGGTCAGCGGTCAGCGGTCAGCCCGGGGGCGAGCCGACGTGACGCGGGCAGACGCGCACTCGGTGGCCGACGCCGTTCGGGAGCTGGCCGCGGCCGAAGGTCTTGCGCGGGTGGGTTTCGCGGCCGTGGAGCCGCTGGAGCAGGAGCAGGTCTGGATCGATGGCTGGCTGGACGATGGGATGCACGCCGAGATGGACTGGATGGCCCGCAGCCGTGACGCGCGGCTGGATCCCCGGCAACTGCTTCCCGGGGCGGCCACCGTGGCAGTGCTGGCCATACCCTACGCCCACCCGGTGCCACCGGATCCCGGGGGCCTCACGGGCCGAACGTCGCGATACGCCTGGGGTCGCGACTACCACAACGCCGTGGGCAAGGCCCTGCGACGCATCCAGCGCGCCGTCCGTCAGCGCTTCCCGGACCTTGGCAGCTACGCCTCGGTGGACCGCGGGCCCGTCTTCGAGCGCGCCTGGGCCGTGCGCGCGGGCATCGGCTTCCAGGGCCGCGGCTGCAACACCATCGTGCCCGGCCTGGGGCCCTGGGTCTTCCTCGCCACGCTGGTGCTGGACCTGGCGCTGCCCCCCTCCCCTCCCCTCGAGGCCAGCTGCGGAACCTGCGCCCGATGCCTCCAGGCCTGCCCCACCGGCGCCCTGGTGGGCCCCGGCCGGCTCGATGCACGGCGCTGCCTGTCGTACCTGACCATCGAGCACCGCGGCTCCATCCCCGAGTCCCTACGACCGGCCATGGGCCGACAGGTCTTCGGCTGCGACGCCTGCCTGGATGCCTGCCCCCACGGTCACCGCCAGGCCGCGGGCGCCGATGACTACCAGCCCCGGCCCGGTCACGCGTGGATGGACCTTCCAGCCTTGCTGACCGAGGACGACGAGTCCCTCGAGCGCCGCCTCCACGGCAGCCCCCTTCGCCGCGCCCGGGCGGTGGGCCTGAAGCGCAACGCCTGCGTGGTGCTGGGCAACATCGGCGACGACGACGCCCTCCCCGTCCTGGCCCGGGCAGCCGAGCACGACGACCCGGTGGTGCGCCAGCACGCACGCTGGGCCGCGGAGCGATGCACCCAGGGCTGATAGACTGCCCCGCCAGGAGGCCATTGAGCGCATGCTGGTGGAGCTCGAGCACGAAGGGCGCGTTCGACGCCTGACCTACGAAGCCTTCGAGGAGCAGGTCCGGGAAGGTCAGGTCCCCCCAGACGCCATGATCCGCTTCGAGGCCGCCACCGGCGACGCCTTCGTGCCCCTACGCAGCCTGGAGCTCTACCGCGAGCTGGTGGACTCCGACCAGGCACGCTTCTCACGCAGCCTGGCCCGCCGCGGCCTGCCCTGGGTGACCGCCATCCTGGTGGGCATCCAGCTGCGCATCTTCCTGTGGACAAGCCTGCCCGACGCCGACGGCTGGTTCCTGGAGCACCTGGCCAACTGGGCCCCGGCGGTGCTCGAGCTCGGCCAGGTCCACCGCCTGCTGACCTACGGCTTCCTCCACCTGGGCCTGACTCACCTGGCCTTCAACATGCTCTTTCTGGCCTACGCCGGCTGGAGCCTCGAGCGGGGCATGGGCCGGCGCAACCTGCTGACCATCTACCTGGCGTCGGTGTTCTGCGGGGGGCTGCTGTCCATGGCCATGTCGCCCGACCGGCCGAGCCTCGGCGCCAGCGGGGGGGACTTCGGCCTGATCGCCGCCGCCGTGGTCTTCGGCTGGAAGTACGGCGAGCTGATCCCCAAGACCGCCCGCAAGTACTACGGCTGGGCCATCCTGGCCTACCTGGTGGCCGCACTGCTGTCGGGCATCCGCTCGCCAGGCGTGGACAACTGGGGCCACATGGGGGGGCTGCTGGGGGGCGCGGCGGCCGTCACCCTGCTCCACCCCGAAGCCCTGGGCCGCTACGCTCGCCACAACCTCCGGGTCCGACGCGTGGGCATCGGCTTGGCCGCCCTGATCTGCGCTGGCATGGCGCTCCTGGGCCCCCACCTGGTGCCCCTGGAGCCCTGGCACTACCGCGGCCTCGAGGCCGCACGCCCGGCCTATTGGGTCGAAGGCTGGACCTTCACCGGTGACCGCGGTTCGTTCTCCCCCACCCGCCAGTCCACCCTGGTGATCGACACCACGGTGCACGTCGAGCCCGTGGACATCGAGCGGGCTGCGGACCGCTTCGTCGAGCAGGTAGACGCGGGTGGCAAGCAGGTGGAGATCATCGAGCGCAGCGCGGCGCGCTTCGAGAACTGGCCCGCCGTGTCCATGCGGGCGCGCTTCGACCTCAGCGGCGAGCCCCACGTCATCGAGGCCCTGCTGGTGGCCCGCGGCCACTACCTCCACCGCATTCACCTTCACACGACCGAGCCCTGGGCCGACCGCTACCGCACCATGTGGCGGCGCATCCTGGACCAGGTGGACATCGAGGATCCCCTGGAGCTTGCCCGTGCCAAGCGTAAGGCCGGTGAACAGCTCACCTCCTGGAAGGCTCAGGCCGACCTGGCGCAGGCTCTCGGCCGGGCGGGCCACCCCGAGCTGGCCCGGGACACCTGGCGCACGTCAGCCGACCTTTCCCCCGGTGACCACCGCCCCGTCATCGGCCTGCTCGGCCTGCTGGCGGACTACGATCTCGACGACAGCGGCCAGACCGTGGGCGACGCCCTGGAGCTGTACCCCGACAACCCCGACCTGCGGGTCGCCGCCTCACGGGTCCTGGTCCGCCTCGAGCGCAGTGAAGAAGCCGACGCCGTCCTGCTCGAGGGCTGGGCCATCGAACCGGGCCACGAGGAGCTACGCAAGGCGATCCTGCTCCGAGGCCTCGAGCTACCCCCGGAGGCTCCCGAAGAGATCCTCGATCCCACCGATCCCCCTCCCCCCGGGGGAGAGGGTGCCGCTACACACGTCCCGCCGGGGCGAGAGAGGGGGCGCTAGCGCCGCGGCTGGGGGAAGCCGCGGCCTTGCATGGCGGCTTGCTGGTACTTGCGGACGGGGAACTGCTCGGGGAAGAAGGTGTACCACTGGTTGCCGAACAGCGAGCCCATCTTGAGCTTGCGGCGCTTGTTGGAGATGGCCCGCTGCAGGCCCTTGAGGCCTTCGTTCTCGGGCATGACCTTGAGGCCGCGGGCCAGGATCTCGAGGGCCTTGTCCTGCTGCTTGGACTCGGCGAGCACGTAGGCGTACAGACCCCAGAACAGAGCTTCCTTCTTGGCGAACCCGCTGGCCTTCTCGAGGCGCTCCACCCCGGCGTCCACCTTCTTCTCGCGCAGGTCCATCGCCGCGAGCATGCCCTGGGCCATCCAGTTGCGGCTGAAGGCCTTGTCGAGGTGCTTGCGGGCGCGGCTCCAGTCGCGCTCGAGGTAGGCCAGCGCGCCCAGCTGAGCCTCGATCTGGCCTTCGACCAGGAACTGCCACTTGCCCAGGTGACGACCGGACTCGAGCACACGGCGCGCCTCGTCGATCTTCTGCCGCTGGATGGCCTTGCCAGCCTTCTCCATCAGGCCCTGGAGCTGGTTCGAGGTGCGTCGCGCCAACAGGAAGTAGACGATGATCAGGACGAGGAGAGCAGGCAGGAAGCCCGCGATCCAGTGACCCGCGACGGCCATGCCCACGATGAAGGCGGCCGCGCAGGAGGCGATGGCGATGGCGAGGTTGATCATGGCGGCCCGATAACCCCGCGAGCAGCCTCCGGGCTACAGGCTACAGGCTACGGGCTACGGCCCACGGGTCGCCAGCCGACACTGCGGGACGCGGGTCGTCCAGCTCGCCAGGCCCACACACTGACCCCTGGAAATGCTTCATCGCGGGCCCACGGACTCGCGACCTGGTTTCCCCTACCCAGCCAGCCCAGCGCCGAGTATCGAACCGGTCGACACCCAGTGCCAGTCTTCCAGGACGCGGTGTTTCGATCGAGACGCCGCGCCGAAGCCCGTAGCCCGTCTACCGTAGCCTTCGAACCACCACCCTCGACTTGCCCGAAGAGCTTCCTCGAACGAAGGCGTCTCGGACAATCTGCGAGTCTAGATCCCGCCGTAGCCCGTGTCGGCGTCGGTGGTGCTGGAGCGCAGCTCACCCCGGGTCCACACGTGTCCGCTGGTGCCGGTGCCCACGTCGGTCCAGTCGCTCTCGTAGACGAAGGTCCCGCCCACCAGGAAGCGCGCCAGCAGTTCCAGCCAGTCGGGGAGGATCAGCCCGCGGGGGGCGGTCGCGTCACTCATGGCGCGCCTCCGCGGTCTCGCCGCCGGCGGCGGTCCACGACTCCAGCCCGCCGCGCATCAGCGTGACGTCGACGTATCCCTTCTCG
>CAZHIK010000610.1:0-5919 GCA_964532635.1 uncultured Enterobacterales bacterium | reverse complement strand
CTGATCGCCGGGCACCGGGCGGCTCTGGCGGCGCTGTCGAAGGAACAGCTGCTCGAGCTGTCCAGGGGCATGGACAACTGGGCCACCTGCGACACCTGGGCGGAGCTGATCCTGGGGGTCTCGTGGCTGCGGGGGCACGTCGACGACGCGCTGGTGCACGAGCTGATGGGATCGGAGGACCGCTGGCAGCGCCGGGCCGCGCTGGTGGCCACCGTGGCGCTGAACAAGAAGGCCAGGGGAGGGCGGGGGGACGTCCCCCGGACGCTGGTGGTGTGCCGCGCGCGGGTCGCCGACCACGACGACATGGTGGTGAAGGCGCTATCCTGGGCTCTGCGGCAGCTGGTGCAGCATGATCCAGAGGCTGTGCAGGGCTTCTTGGTGGAGTACGATGCGGTGCTGCACGGGCGCGTGAAGCGCGAGGTGGGGAACAAGCTGAGTACGGGGACCAAGCGGGGGTGAGGGGGGAGTTGGTGGGCGGGCAGAGGCGCGGACAGATCTTGTCCGCATGTGCGGTGTTCTGCTGAATAACAGCGAGTCAAGTTCTTTATCGAAGAACCATGGGAGGCCCGATGCTGGCCGTACGTCGCTCTCTGGACGAAGCTTTGTTCAACCGTCAGTGTGCCTGACGGCTGCGAATCGGAGCCGGTCACTCCATAGGGTCTAGTACGTTGTGGGCTGCCGGGTATCGTTTGTGGGGGCTTGACCCACGTGGGCCAGGCCTGTTGCGACAGCGAGAATCTCGAGATGCGCGAGGGGCATGGGCGCGGGACGCTCTCACGAACCATCCCGCCCGCTACCCGACGGGCTGTCCTACAACGCGATGGGCACAAGTGTCAGGTACCGGACTGCAACAACCGCCTGTGGCTGGACATTCACCACCTGGAGTACTTCCGAGATGGCGGGGACCACTCCGAGGACAACCTGATCACGCTCTGTTGTACCCACCACCAGCTGCTGCACGAAGGACTGCTTGGCTTGGAGCGGGACGCTGGCGAGCTGGTCTTTCGGTTTGGGGATGGACGCGAGGTGCGGAGGGCTCACACCGCCCGTCGCGGGCGGGAGGGCTGCGTGTCATCGGGGTCGGACAGCCCCTACGAACACCCCCCCGTCCCCACCCCCCGCGAAGCCGTGGCCCAGCAGGAGCCCAGGGTGTCGGGGTCGTAGGCCTCGCAGTCGTCGAAGGCGATGGGCACGGTGGCGCTGCGGAACACGATGTCGTCGCCCTCCGTCTCCCCCGCCATCACGGCGTAGCTGGTGATCTCGCAGTCGGGATCGTGGGGGTCCGTGGACACCAGCTCCATCCACAGGAAGAAGTTGTCGGCGTAGCCGCGCACCTCCGCCCAGCTGCTCTCGGAGCTGGCCCCCCAGGACGTTTCCCGCACGGAGATGGAGCGGTCTGTGTGCTGGTCGTGGATGCACAGGGTGCCGCTGGTGGTGCTGCCGTCGGGGTAGCTGCTGTCGCTGGCGACCAGCTGTCCCGAGACGCTGTAGGCGCCTTCGATCCAGGGTGGGTCCAGGCCGCCGAACAGGCTGATGCCGGCCCGGTCCATGCAGTCTTCGAGGTCTCGGTCCTCGATGGGCTCCACGGCGGTGTCCGTGCTGCCCCGCCACCGGCCCGAGTCGGGCAGACCCTCACCGCCACCGCCGAAGCCCGGCTTTGCGTCCGAGCAGGCCAGCAGCAGGGGGATGAGGGTCAGGAGGGGGCGCATGGTCCCTCAGGATGCCCCGACGCGGAGCCCCTGTCAGCCCTCGCAGTCGCCCAGGAGCGTCGCGGTGTCGGCGGTGGCCCAGCAGCCCCCGATCTCGTCCTGGTACCAGTCGTCGCAGCCGTCGAGCCCCACGGGGACGGACGCGGTGCGCATGGTGAAGTCGCCCTCGCTGTCGAGCTCTCCGGTGAGCACGGCCAGGCTCTGGACCACACAGCTGCCACCGTGCAGGTCTTCCCCCAGCAGCTCCATGTAGATGGTGAAGCGATCGTCCTCGCCTCGGATCCAGGCCTGGGTCGCAACGTACTCGCCCCAGGACGCGTTCTCGGTGAGCCCGATGCTGCCTTCGTCGCTCTGCTCGTACAGGCACATGGTGCTGTTGATGCTGGTGCCCACCGGCCAGCTGTCACTGGCCGTAGCTTCGCCCTGGACCTGGTATTCGCCTTCGATCTCGGGTGGGGCCTCGCCGGTCTCGACCTCGACCTCGCCGCGCTCCATGCAGCTACTCAGGGCCTGGTGGTCCAGGAAGTCGTCGGGGCCCTCGATGTCCCGCAGAGCGGTGCTGGCGGTGTCCTCGGGCTCTTCGTAGCGCGAGCCCCCGGCGCCGAAGCCGGGGCCGCTGTCCGGCTCGCAGGCCGGGGTGGGCGCTGGGATTGCCAGGAGTAGGTACAGGGCGCGCACAGGAACCTCCCAGGTCGAAGTCTACCCCGGATACGAGCTTCGCCGGTGATTCTTCCCTGGACCTGCAGATCAGCTCTCGGGCAGGAAGCAGGCCCCCAGCCAGTCCATCTGGGTGACGCCCCCCGGGTACATGACGGGCGCAGGGGGCGCGGCCGGGGGCTGGGCGTCCCGGTGGTCGAGGTTCAGGGCCTTGTCGGGAGCCTGGCCGCGGACCCGGTAGAGCACCCAGGTGTAGCTGACCTGGGAGCCGGGATCCGCCGGCCGGCTCTCGCGGTGCACGCGCTCGATCTGTGCGCCCGAGGCGCCGTCGAGGGCGTGGATGTCCCAGCGGTGGCTGAGCTGCAGGAGCACGACCAGGCCGTCCCGGCCCTGGGGGAGGCGGAGGCGCTGGGCCTGGTAGACGGTCCGGGGGGCCGGCTCCATGAGCTGACAGTCCGGCACCAGGACCGTGTCTCCCACCTCGAGGGCTCCAGGCAGCGCGAGGGCGTGGATCCCGGAGCTCGCAGGCAGGACCGCGGTCACCGGGTCACCTTGGCTAGGGGCTGGCGCAGCGAGCGGCCGACGCCAACTGCCCAGCAGGGCCAGGAAGGGAGAGAAGCTGATGGTGGGCTGGGCCGAGATCAGCTCCAGAGCGGGCTCGGAGGCCAGATACGGCGCGGCGACCCCCGCGGCCTCGCCCGTGGTGGGCCACTCGATGGGCCCGGCCAGCGCGGTGCGTGGTACCCCGGGCTCCTCGGGCTGCAGCAGCTGGTGGACGGGCCAGGCGATGCAGGCCGCGGCCGCCAGCAGGGCCAACGAGCCGGCGCTGCACCAGCGCCGGAGCGCAGCGGGCAGGACGCGGCGCAGGGCTACGTACGCCAGCCAGAGCACGGCGGCCTGCAGCAGCTGGGGCAGGGGCGCGGTCACCAGCATGGCCTTTTCGAACATGGCGGTCAGGCGCCACAGATGGAGCGGCGACTGCAGCAGCTCCACGCTCGCGCCGGCCAGGCCCACGCCCAAGGAGCCCAGCGCGGCGACCAAGCCCCCCAGGGCCAGGGGACGGTAGGGGCCGGGACGGAATGCGGCGACGCCTATGACGAGCAGGCCCGGGAGCCAGAGGGGAGCCATGCGCACCACGGGGCCTGCCGCTGCGACCGGGTCCACGAGGGCGAGCTGTTGGAAGAAGGTCTCCTTCAGGGACGCTCCCTGCTCTGCGAGCGCGGAGCCTTCGGGACCGGAGGGCAGGTGCGCGGCGAAGGGCAGCAGCAACAGGACGACCACGATGGCCCCGCCGGTGATCGCCAGCAGCCCCCGCCAGCGGTGCCTCGGGCTGATCGTCACCGCCACGGCCGCACCCAGGAGCACCGGCAGCGAGGCGAAGTGCAGGTGGGCTGCCAGGGACAGCAGCACCCCTGCGCCCACCAGTCCCCGGACGCGGCCGCGGGTCAGGAGCCAGAGCAGCAGCGCGGTCCCCCCGGTGGCGAGGTACGCCGCGAGGACGGAGTCCTCCAGGATCTGCATCCGCAGGGGCGCCCAGCCGGCCCACAGCAGCACCCCCAGCCAGGCCATGCCCTCGGGCAGCCCGCAGCGGGGTGCGACCGCGGCCAGCGCGAGCAGGACCAGCGAGGCGTACGCGGCGTAGCAGAGGTACAGCCCCAAGGCCGGATTGGGCACCAGCCAAGCGGGCAGGTGCAGCGCCAGGTAGAGGGGCCCCCCCAGGTGCAGCCCGGTGGCGGCGAAGTCCGGGCCCGTGACCCGGGCCTCGGGATCGGCGAGCCTCGCCAGATCCAGCAGCAGCTCGCTGTGGTGGGGGATGTACGAGCTGGACCAGGAGCCGGCGTGGCTCAGAACGAAGACGGCCAGCACCGCCAGCAGCAGCGCTGCGCGCTGCCAGGTGGTGAAGCTCGAGTCCTTGTCCATCGAAACGCTCCGGTCGGAGCGTCAGTATGCCCTATGTAGGCGGGCCTAGTAGGCCCTGGAGAAGATCGCCATGTGGGTGGCCGGGCGCCCCGTCTTGAAGCAGACCTTGCCCTCGATCTCCTCCTGGCCCTCGAGCGGGTAGCAGCGGACAGTGGCGCGTGTCTCGGCCTTGATGATGTCTTCCTGCTCGCTGTCGTCGCACCAGGGCACCAGGTACCAGCCGCCCTGGGACTCGAGCAGCTGCGCGAACTCGGCGTAGTCGTCGCAGCGGTAGGTGTTGTCCTGCCGGAAGGACAGGGCCTTGTCGTACATCTCCTGCTGGATCGCCGCGAGGACCTCCTGGACCTGCTCGGCGACACCATCGACCGGGATGGGGAACTTCTTGCCGCCGATGCGGCGGGCGGCGAAGACGGAGCTCTTCTTCATGTCGCGGGGGCCGACCTCGAGGCGCAGGGGCACGCCCTTGCGCTCCCACTCGAAGTACTTGGCGCCCGGCTTCATGTTGTCGCGGTCGTCGATGTGCACCCGCAGGCCCGCGGCCTTCAGCTGGGCGGCCACACTACCGGCGTAGGCGATCAGCTCTTCGCGCTGGGACTCACCGCGCCAGATGGGGGTCAGCACCACCTGGATGGGGGCCAGCTTGGGGGGCAGCACCAGGCCGACGTCGTCGCTGTGGGCCATGATCACCGCGCCGACCAGGCGGGTGGACACGCCCCAGGAGGTGGCCCAGACGTACTTGCGCTCGCCGTCGGCGTCCTGGAAGGTGACGTCGAAGGCCTTGGCGAAGTTTTGGCCCAGGAAGTGGGAGGTGCCCGCCTGCAGGGCCCAGCCGTTCTGCATCATGGCTTCGATGCAGTAGGTGTCCAGGGCGCCGGCGAAGCGCTCGTTGGCGGTCTTGACGCCCTTGACCACGGGGATGGCCATGGTCTCGGCCGCGAAGTCCGCGTACACGCCCAGCATCTTGACCGTCTCTTCCACCGCCTCTTCCTCGGTGGCGTGGGCGGTGTGGCCTTCCTGCCAGAGGAACTCGGTGGTGCGCAGGAACGGGCGGGTCTTCATCTCCCAGCGCACCACGTTGGCCCACTGGTTGATCAGGATGGGCAGATCGCGGTGGCCGGAGATCCAGTCCCGGTACATGTTCCAGATGATGGTCTCGCTGGTGGGGCGCAGGACCAGGGGCTCCTCGAGCTTGGAGGCCGGATCGGGCTCGACACCGGCCTTGCCGTCGACCTCGCAGGCGCGCAGGCGGTGGTGGGTGACCAGGGCGCACTCCTTGGCGAAGCCCTCGACGTGCTCGGCTTCCTTGGACAGGAAGCTCATGGGGATGAGCAGCGGGAAGTAGGCGTTGACGTGGCCGGTGTCCTTGAAGCGCTTGTCCAGGTCGTCCTTCATGGCCTCCCAGATGGCGAAGCCGTGGGGGCGGATGACCATGCAGCCCTTGACCGGCGAGTAGGAGAACAGCTGGCCGGCCTCGATGACGTCGAGGTACCAGCGGCTGTAGTCCTGATCGCGGGGGGTGATGCTCTGCTCGTGCTTGCTCATCGTGACTCCTGTCCAGGCCGTGCTCGAGGGCCTGGCGGCGGCGTATAACGCCTCCCCCCTGGGTGTCACAGGGCCTACCGGAACAGCGGTG
>CAZHIK010000609.1:0-5920 GCA_964532635.1 uncultured Enterobacterales bacterium | reverse complement strand
GTATGTTCCGTTCCCATCCGTGCGGGTGTCCTCGATGAACGTGTCCTTCACCGAGGCAAGGGTGTCCTCACCTTCGACGACCAGGCCCGTCGTGCTGTTTCCCACCAGACCGCAGCGCTCCGCGTCGAGCCGAGCGCCGTTGGCCACCCGGACGCCGGTGCCGTCGGTGCCGTCGTCCAGAGGGTGTGTGTCCTGGACCGTGGTGTCTCGCATGACCAGAGGGTGTCGTGATCGTAGACCGACAGTCCACTGACCTTGCTGCGCAGGACGTGGGAGCTCTCCACCGTCAGGTGGCCGCTGTCCCAGCATCGGATCCCGGTGCTGCCGTTGTCCTGGATCAGGCTCGAGTCCACCATCAGGACGCCGCCTTGGTAGACCGTGATTCCACCACCGACATTGCCCTCGATCCTGCACGAGTGCAGGTCCAGGATGCCGTCATCCGAGACGTGTAGCCCGTCCCCGAGGGCTCCCGTCTCGTCGAGCTGGGCGCCGGTCACGACGCTGTCCCGCAGCACGGCCGTGGCCCCCTGCTGGAACACCAGCACCTCGACCCCCTGGCTTCCCTCGAGCCTGCAGCCTTCGGCGTCCACTACGGCACCGTTGAGGACCACCAGGCTGTAGCTCATCGTCAGGCCTGGTCCCGGCCTGGTGTCACGGATGATCGTATTTCGCATCGAAACCGAGGTGGTCGGCTCCTGGACGAACACCCCCGACACGCGGTTGCCGGTCAGCAGGCAGTCGTCGATCTCGGTCAGGCTGTCGTTCAGGGTGGTGCCGTACGCCCCCAGGCCGACGTTTTCGCAGTCGGCAACGGCGCAGCTCCGAACTCGAGCCGTTCCCGAGCGTACCGTGATCCCCTGGTTGAGGGCCCGCTCCACGGTGAGGCCCTGCAGCTCGACCTCACCATCGCTGGCGGCGATCATGATCCCCGCCGTTGCGTCGGCGTCCACGCTCGCATCGAGCACCACCAGCTCCCGGCAGCGCCCGGCAAGCTTGACTCCGTCGTGGCTGGCGTCGATGTCCAGGACCTCGGGGTATGTGCCAGCGGATACGGCGACCAGGCCGCCACCCGCGGCCCCCGCGGCGTCCAGGGCCTGCTGGATGGAGCCGAAGGGGGCCTCGGAGCTGCCGTAGCCGTCGGTGGCTCCGGCGCTGACGTGGACGGTCTCGGCATCCACCTCGAGGTCTCCCCAGGTCCCCACCCCGCAGGCCTCTGGGACGCAGGTGCCGAAGTCTTCGTGGTAGCCGGGGGCGCAGTTCGGGTCTTCCTCACTCTCGGCAGACACGCCTGGCCCTCGGCCGCCACAGGCCAGCAGGAACACGAGAGGGAGCCACTTCGAGCGGTTCATGGGATCGGGGGACCGGCGAGGCGGGGTTGGACGGGAGGAGGCGGCAGCAGCGCGCGGCCGCGGCCCCCCTCCAGTTCGTCGAGGGCGATGAGCAGGTCGAAGTCGTCGGGGCAGGTGCCGTAATCCCAGGTGGGGCAGAGCTCGGCGGTGGCGATGGGCTCGCTGTGGTAGCCCTCCGGCACGCTGTCGCAGGCGCTCCCCTGTCGGATCAGGTCCACGGAGTTGTCCATGAAGCGGTTGCCCGAGAGGGTGGCGCTGGCCTCGTCCAGGAACAAGCCGGCGGTGAGCCCGTCGAGCAGAATGTTGCCTTCGACCAGCAGGCCGCTGTCACCGTCCCAGGGCTGCACGCCGTCGCGGGCGAACACGGCGTCACCGCACTTGATGAGCGAGCCTCGGGTCCAGCCTTCGCCGCCGTGGATGGTGTTTTCGGAGAGCTGGTAGCTGCCCGGGCCGTCGAGCCACACACCGGCGATGGGATTGTCTCGGACGACGCTGTCCGACAGCGCGAGCGAGGGGGCGTGGCCCTCCTCGTCGTGGAAGGCGTACAGCCCCGAGCCGCCTCCCAGATCGGCGTGGACCGTGGTGCCCTGGATGACGCTGTCGCTCAGCACCAGCTCCGCTCCGCCGGTGATGACCCCCGCGAACTGGTTGTCCTCGATGGTGCAGTGGTCCAGCGAAGCCCGGGTCTCGGGAGACGAAGCCAGCAGGCCGGGGCCCTGGTTGCCGGCCAGCGCCGTGTGCACGGCCTCCAAGCTTGCGCCGCGCTCCACGACAAGGCCGATGCCGACGGTGAGCTCGTTCCCCTGCCGCGTGTCCGTGACCCAGCTGTCCTGCAGGCGCACTTGTGAGCCGAGGTCCGCGATGAGCCCCGCGGTGTGGTTGCGTGTGATCTCGCAGGCCGTGAGTTCCAGCTCGGCCTCGTCCTGGACCAGGACGCCATAGCCGTCCTTTCCGCCGGGAAGCGGGAGCGTGTCCCGGATGCTCGTCTCCCGCAGGACGACCGAGGTGCCCGCTTCTGTGGCCATGAGCGCGAAGCGGGTGTTGCCCTGAAGGATGCAGCCCTCCCCCCGCAGTGCCGCACCCGCGTACACCTGGATGCCGAAGCCCCACTCCCCCTGGAGCTCGGCTCGCGTGTCCTCGATGGTGGTGTCGACCAGGGTGATCCCCCCGCCACCATCGCTCACTCCGCCGCACAGCCCGAGGGCCGCGCAGCGGCTCACGGTGCAGCCTTCGACCGTCAGCTCGGCCTCCAGCGCGGCCTGGAGGCCGTAGCCCCAGATGCCGTCCTGGTGCAGCTCGATGTCTTGGATGACGGTGCTCCGCAGGGTGAGCTCTGTGTCCGGATCGATGGCTGTGACCCCCAGGCCTCGGCTCCCGGACACCAGGCAGCCGGTCATCGTCAGCGCGCTGCTCTCGTAGGCGCTGGCCCCGAAGACGTTGTCGGCGAGCTCGCAGTGTTCGGCCCAGACATGGGCCCCACCAGAGACAGCGATGCCGTAGCCGTAGTCCCCTCGCTCGTCGGGGTGGGTCCCGCGGATGGTGGTGCCGATCAGGGTGACCTCGGTGCCCGCGTCCTCGGCCAGCAGGCCCGCCGCCGTGTTGCCTCCGAGCGAGCAGCGCTCGGCGAGCAGGGCGGCCCCGGCCCCGACCTGCACCCCCATGCCGTCACCCACCAGGCCGCTGGCGAGCGTGCCCTGGACGGTGGTGTCCCGCAGCGTCACGGCGGTCTCCTGCTCGGTGGCCACCAGCGCGCGGCCGAGGTTGTCGATCAGGGCGCAGCGGTCGAGGCTGAGCGCGATGGTCTGGATTCCGCGAGGGGCCGCGATCAGGCCGATGTAGGCGCTGCCGGTGATGCCGACGTCGCGCAGCGTGACCTCACCGCCCCGCACCGCGATCCCCTCGTACCCCGCCCGCTGGACCGTCAGCCCGGACAGCTCCACGGACTCGGGACCCATCTCGATCTCCACCCCGGGATTGAACGCATCCGCTGCGCTGACATCGAGCACCACCAGCTCTCGGCAGCGTCCGGCCAGGTGGATCCCAGCGTGGCGGGCGTCGATGTCCAGCAGCTCGTGGTAGGTGCCGGCGGCGACCGCCACCAGCCCGCCCCCGGCCGCTCCCGTCGCATCCAGGCCCTGCTGGATGGAGCCGAAGGGGGCCTCGGAGCTGCCGTCGCCCGTGCCGCCGGCGCTCACGTAGACGGTGGATGCGTCCACCTCGAGGGTTCCCCAGGTGCCCGTGCCACAGGCCTCGGGGACGCAGGTGTCGTCTTCTTCGTGGTAGCCGGGGGTGCAGGGGGGAGTGGTGTCGTTCGTGGTCTTGCGGGCCTCGCTTGCACAGCCCGACAGGAGGGCCGTCAGCAAGAGGGCCAAGGTGCTCATGGTCCGTGCGGAGCCTTGATGGCCGGAGGAGGAGCCCGCAGCGCCACAGAAAGAGATGGAGCAATAGGCGGAGGCGCTAGCATGGCTCCGCCTCGAGCGTCCGCGATCTCCGCAGCCTCGAGGATCAGGTTGAAGCGGTCGTAGCAGGTCCCGTAGTCGTAGGTGGGGCACAGCTCGGCGCTGCCGATAGGCTCGCCGTCGAAGCCTTCGGGCGCGCTATCGCAGGAGTTGCCCTGGCGGACGAGATCCACGGTGTTCGAGCTGTACTCGTTCCCAGCCAAGGTCGCGTCGGCATCGTCCAGGAACAGGCCTGCGGTGTGCCCCTGGAGAAGCCGGTTGTCTTCGAGCAAGAGGCCGCTGCTGCCATCCCAGGTCGCAGCGCCATCGGTGGCGTAGACGGCATCGCCGCACTTGGTCAGATTGCCACGGTTCCAGCCTTCGCCTCCGTGGATGGTGTTCTCGGCCAGTGTGTAGCTCCCCGGCCCCTCGATCCATACACCCGCGATGGGATTGTCCTGGATGGTGTTGCCCAGAAGGATCACCGAGGGTGGATAGCCGTCATCGTCGGCGATGGCGTATAGGCCAGCGCCGCCACCGATGTCCGGGTGGATAGTGGTGCCCTCGATGTCGCAGCTGTCCAGCAGGAGTTGGGCCCCCGCTACGACGATGCCCCCGAACTGGTTGTGTTCGAAGCGACCACCGTGGATGGACACGTGGGTGTCCGGGTGGGCGGCAAGCAAGCCGGGACCATGGTTTTCCACCACGGTGAGATCGGTGGCTTCCAGGATCGCGCCGTACTGCGCCATGAGCCCGGAGCCCACGATGTAGATCTCACCAGGCAGGCTCTCGGTGATCGTGGAATGGTGAACCGAGACGAAGGAGTCCGGGCCAGCGACCAGGCCCCCGACGACGTTTCGGCGGACGACACATCTCCGCATCTCCAGGCTCGCATGGTCGGAGACTTGGATGCCGTAGCCGACGCCGCCGGTGATGCCGGGTCGGGTGTCCCGGAGGCTGGAGTCTTCGAGCGAGACGAAGGTGCCCGCCCCCGTCGCCATGACTCCAACGTGGACGCTGTTGCTGATCTCGCAGTCGCGGGCCTGCAGGCCGGCCCCGCTCGCAGCTTGAATGCCGTAGCCGCACTCGCCGTTCGAGTAGGTCCGGGTGTCGTGGATGGTGACCCCCTCCAGGTGGGCTTTGCAGTCCGAGTCGAGGAGGATTCCGCCGCCTGTGCTCTGCCCGATCGTGCAGTCCACGGCGTGCAGGGTGGCGCTGTCCGCCACCGCGAGACCTTGGCCCGCCACGAGGACGTCGAGCTCGGTGGTGTCCCGAATGTGGGTGTCCAGCAGGGAGACCTGGACGCCTTCGCCGTGGCACGCGATCCCCTGCCCGTGGTTCCCCACGAGCTCGCAGTGCTCGAACGAGGCCTTCCCCTCCTGGGTGACCGTCGTACCGTAGCTGTTTCCGTTCAGCCGGCAGGCGCTGGCGTGGAGCACGGCACCGTCGTAGATGCTGACACCGACGGCCGGATCGCCCCGCTCTCCGACCAGGGTGTCCTCGATGCTGGTGTCGACCAGTGTGACGACCGTGCCCGGGTCACCGGCCAGGATGCCCACGCCGATGTTGCCGCGCAGGACACAGCGCTCGGCCGTGATCGAGGCTTCTTCGTTCACGTAGATGCCCCAACCCTCGTCACCCTCATTGGTCTGGGTGTCCCTGATGGTGGTGTCCCGCAGGGTCGCGTTCGATCCCGAGCCCTGGATCACCACGGCGTTGGTCCGGGCTCTGACGATCTCGCTGTCCTCCATCAGCACGGTCGCCTGCTGCATGACCATCACGCCGTAGCCGAAGCTGTTGGACTCGGTGGCGCGGCAGTCGCGGATGGTGCTGTTCCGCACCGTGACTTCGCAGGTGGAGCCCCCCGCCCCGATGCCGGCGGTGGCGTTGTCGATGAACTCGCAGCCGTCGATGTCCAGCGCGATGGTCTGGCCCAGGCTCGGATCGGCGCGCAGCCCCATCCCGTCGTTCCCTTCGACGGCCAGGTCCCGCAGCGCCACCGTGCCCCCCTTCACGTAGATGCCGAAGGTGGGAGCGTCCCGGACCGTGAGGCTCGAGACCTCCAGGGTGCCCGCTCCGACCCCGATCTCCACGCCGCGCGCGTTCTCGTCGCCGATGCTGGTGTCGAGGGCC
>CAZHIK010000608.1:0-5940 GCA_964532635.1 uncultured Enterobacterales bacterium | reverse complement strand
TCGACACTCTCCGGAGACACGGGCTGCAAGAACATGCAGGCCGGACGGGTCTTGGGTGTACACGAGAAGACAAAGTCGATGTCCTCGGTGTTCTCCAGGTAGGTGGGGTCCACGAAGAAGACGGCCTTGGGGACGCGGGAAAGCTCCTCGTTCTTGTTCGAACCGGAGAGGCGGTCCCGCAAGCTGGAGACCACACTCTTGGCCGCATCTCTCCACTGTGGACGCCCCGACCGGGCGCCCCCGATGATGCCGCCCGATTCGTGGACCTCATGAAGATCGTCCACCATGAGGATCTCGAACTCGGAGGGCTCGAGATCGAAGGACGCACCGGTGAGTTCGGTGGCGGTCACGTACTTGGGTCTCAGCCTGGCGTTCGGAAGGACGCTCTCCATGTACCTGGCCAGCGTGGTCTTTCCGCTGCCGCGGGGGCCGAACACGACCAGCCAACTCCCCTGCATCTCGTTGGAACGATCGCGGTGATCGTCCAGCATCGTGGGCACGTGGCACCACACCTCGACGAGCTCGGGAGCCCCCCAACCCACCAGAGGGATGAGCTTGTCGATGACATCATCCGGCCGCTCCTCGAGTAGACCCCGCAGAGCACTGGCCTGCCGAAGCAGCTGCTTGAACTTCACGTCCGGCGTACCCTCCAAGGGAAAGAACACGCTCATCGGCGGTTCGGTCCCACCCAAGAACCTCACCAAGGCCGCCTCTCTGTCCTTCGTGCTCTGGGACTTCGCCGCCCGCGGAAGCCCCGAACTCCCCTTGCTGACGTGATCCAGCTCCTCGATGGTCATCTCCAGGACCTTGACGATCTCGTCCCAGTCCGCGTTGGTCATGACGATCTGGCCGCGGAGCTTGCGACTGATGGTGGATGGATGGGTTCCGATGGCCTTGGCGAGATGCGAGAGCCTCAGCCCATCGTTCATCTTGATGTGCCCGAAGACCCAGCGGGCGCGGCGGAGGGTGACCTCGCGGTCGACCAGTCCCTTGGGATTTGATGAAGACATGTGCAGAGTTTTCCTGGCGTAGAAGGAATTTTCAGGGCACGCACCGACTCGCGGTGACCGGAACGCAACGAGACTACGCCCGCGGCTGGTTCGCGTCAATGCATGCACGAAAACTCCTTCCTCATGGAGAAATTCCCTCTCGCTGCATCAGTGTTCCAATGTATTCCTCGGGATCGTTGCGATAGCGGCGAATCGTGAGGCTCGTGTCCAGCAGCCCCTCACGCAAGGTGCTCTGGCTGACTTGGTTCGGCTCTCTGGCCTCGGGCGAGGATTCCACGAAGGGGGAGGCGGGCAGCGTCCCCTCGTTCGCGCTCGCCGAGACCAGCCGTGGGGGCTCCTCGACCTGCTCTGGGAGCGGGACTCCTTCCTCCCCGCCAGGTCCCGAGACGAGGGCCCGCGCTGACTCCTCGGAGGAGGCCGGGCCCTGGAGATCGAGTTCACGCGGCGCAGCCTTCCCCCCATCGCCCTCATCGACGGGCACCGGCTCGCGAGGCGGGTCGGAACCCTCGTGGGTAGCAGAGCCTCTCTCGAGGGATCCGCTCCCCTGATCAGGGGCATCAGGGGCGCTCTCGAGCGACGCTCCGGAGGAATCCCGAGACGGCGCGCTCGCGGGGCTCTGCAGAGCATCAGGGGAAACGATGGCGCTGGCGCTGTCCTGATCCGCGCCGGGCGCGGCGTCGCGCGTGACTGCATGGAAACCCAGTGCACCGACGGTCCCTACGAGGATCGCCGTCACCCAGGCACGCGGGCGGATGCTTCGCACCTCTTCGAGCCACCCTGCCGCGCTCATCGTTCCCCCTTCCCGAAGCGATACTCACCCGCGAGCAGCATGTCCAGGTGGGTCCGCGCCTCGTCGGCGGCCTTGGGGAGCCGGAGAGAAGACAGCGCATAGTGGGCAGCCGCACCTGCCATGAAACGCTCGAGGTTCAGGCGGGTGCTGTCCTCGGGCAGGTTGTCCCGCGAATAGTCCAGGAATCCGTCCTGTGCCGCCTCGGCCGCGAGCACCAGGGAGCGATCGTAGTCGTCGGGGTGCGCGACTATCCACGTGGCCGCATCGAGCAGCGCGGTCATCGGCGCGACCAGAGCGGCGTCGTCCGTGATGTACAGGGCATCCCGCAGCTTGGCATCGGCCCAGCGGAAGGTGCCCTGCATGTTCGCCGGATCAGCCGCGAAGACACTTGGGGAGAAGGTGAACAGCAGGGTGATCAGCAGCGGGATGGCGTAGTGACGATAGCGCATCGTGCCTCCTTTCTCGGGTGGTGTTGCATGGTGGTCAGTGGATGACGAAGCGACCCGACCGACCGTCGGGAACCAAGGTCCCTGTGATGGGCTGGGACGGCGGCAGGTCGATCCCTTGCCGCTGCAGGTCCAGAACGAATCGCTGCAGGCCAGAGGTGGAGAAGCCCAAGCAGAGTTCACATCGGGTGCTGGCGCCGAGCTCGGCGAGAGCAGCACGGGTCTGCGCGGACCGAGGCAGCACGATGCGTGCGTTCCCGACGCTCCGCGCCTCACCCACCACGGGGCATCCAGGTCCTCGAGTCGTGAGAAACAAGCCGTAGACCTGCGCGCGTGCGATGAGCGAGTCGAGATCCGCGTACTCGAGGGTGATGGAGAAGACCTCCTCCGACTCCAACCGCGAGTTCACAGCGGCCACCTCGGGGGCCGCGCCTCCGTCCGACCGGGACGAAAGAACCACACGCTCCGGCTCGCGGACCAGCGCCGCCCGATGAACTGGAGAATGAGCGGGCCCCACCTCCAGCCGTGCTGGCTCGCGCTCCTCGTGAACCGCGTTCTCCTCGACAGGGGCGGTGGGTGGCTCCACGCGCTCGACCGGCTTCGTTGGTGACGGAGCCTCCTTGGCCTCATCCTTCGGGGCTGGCGACACCAACTGGACCAGCACAGCCGGAGCCTCCAAGACATCGAGGGCGTCCAGCTCTCTGAGCTCCTGCACGGATGGCACGCACGCCGGATCGTACACGCTCACCAGAAGCTCCGCATGTTCTTGCTCCTCCGGAGGCACGGGCTCGGGCTCGGGCGTGGCTGCAGGAGCCCACGACATCGTGACCACGAGGACCAGCAAGACGAACATGGAAGCACCGCCGACCACAGCCATCGAGCCGGAGCTGCGCGTCGATTCGGCAGCAGCGGTCTCCTGCCGAACTCCCGCAAACTCGCGACCTTCGTGTGGCATGAGGCGCCTTCCTCTGAACAAGAATCAGCGTAGTGGGATAAATTTCCGTGCGCAAGAAAATAATTGCGTATACTCTATGGGCAGAGCTTCCACCACAAACACCCAGGAGGTCCCATGCCCCTTCATCGCTGCCCGAAAAACCACCAGGCGTTCGTGCGCATGGTGACGTTCCTGTCGATGGTCCTGCTCCTCGTCCTCACGGCTCCGCCCGCAGAGGCCCAGAGTGTCCAGCGCGCCCCCGTCTACCTCGACGAGGACACTATGGAAGAGCTGGTCGAAGCGCTCCGAGACCTAAGCCCCTCGCGCAACGAGGGGGACGCAGAGCGCGCCCTGGCGCTCGCCGGTCGCCTGCAATCCAAGGCCGAGCAGGCCCTGGAAGCGGGAGAGAAGACCCTGTATCTGAAGTTCAAGGTCGAGGAACTGATGGTGCTCGATTCCGAGGTGAACCAGCGCCAAGCCCAGGTCGGCAACATCCTCGGAACCATCAAGGGCGTGGAGCCCCGCCTGCTGGACCCCGAGTGGCTCCGAACGCAGCCGGAGCAGCAGGCGGAGACGGACTGGCAGAACAACGTCCTGAACCGGCTCTTCGACGCCTTCGAGGGCTCCGGATGGGAGGGTGACAGCATCCCCGAGGGCAACGTCAACGAGTTCTACCGTGCGCTGAACAACATCGAGCCGGAGAACCTGGATAGCAAGAATGCGGCGTTCATCAAGGGGCGCATCCTGGAGCTCATCGATGCCTACGTGGCGTACGACCAGTTGTCGTCCATGCTGGACACCATGCTGGACGAAGGCCAGGCCGTCACCGACCTGGAGATCGTGATGATCGAATCGGCGGTCGGCACGGACGGCGAGCTCCTGGCCCACCTCGAGCGCACCGTCGAAGGCTTTGATCTGAGCGTCTTCCCTCGCAACGAAGGCGACTACCGACCCAGCACCCATCGCTCGACGAGCATCCACAACATCAAACGGATTCGACGAGGCGACTGACCACATCACGGTGATCGAGTTTGTTGGGCTCCCTCCTCAGCCTTGCAGAGTCCCAGGCCGTGCTCGAGCACGAGCACCAGTGGGCTCTGGCCCTGACCTCGCTCGTGGAGGGAGGCGATGCCCGACCGGGCCTCCAGGCAAGCCCCCTGATTGAGGGCGCTCACGACGATCCCGGCCAGCTCGCAGGCCTCGTAGGAGAGCAGGCCTGGTCGCTGGCAGGACTGGGAGATCAGGGTGCGCATGTCGTCCAGGTCGGCCTCGGTGAGCTGCTGGGGCTCGGGAGGCTGGGAGGGGAGCTCACTGACGTCGGTCGAAGGTCCCTCGAGCACCATCACGACCTCGTCTTTGGCGGGGCGTGAGGACTTGGGGCGCGAGGGCAACTCCTGGGAGCAGCGGTGCAGGGCTGCGGGCACCACCAGCACCAGCAGCCACAGCAGCCGGAAGGCGCCCCAGGGCTCGTGGCTGCTGTCTCGGGTCGGCCGCCGTCGCTTGGATTCGCGAAGCCGAGTGTCCTGCTGCTCCTTCCAGCCCTCCAGCAGTCGGTCCAGCTGGGGTGCGTGCTCCCGGAGTGCACGTCGGTCCTGCATGCCCTGGGCGCTTCCCGCCTGCCGCCAGGCCTCGAAGTGGCGCCACAGGTCGCCCCAGCTGTCGGTCTCGAGCGCGAACACCACGCGCTTGCGGGCGCGGCTCGAGAACCACGTGGGCAGCCTCACCAGTTCCTGCAGCAGGGCCCAGCGCAGGGCCCGCTTCTTTCTCATCAGCTCCAGCTCCCTCCCGCTGCGCTGTAGCCAGGCCTCGATGGCCTGGACCAGCCCGATCGAGGCTTCGACCTCCACACGCTCCTGCAGCGCCACGACGGTGTCGAGGCAGACATCCATCAGGCGGGGGGCGGATGCGAGATCGGGCTCCGCGCTCCGCAGGGTCTGGACCAGCAGCCACCTGGCGGGTAGCACCGCCCCGCGCGCCCGCAGCTGGTCGACCAGGGCGAGCCGCCGCTCCATGTGTGCGCAGGTGAGGATCTGCCGATGCTCGTCCTCGTTCAGTCCGGCGCCCCAGCGGTCCAGCAGGCCGTGGGCCAGGAGCAGGTCCGACTCGCTCGGGGGAACGGGTGGAGACGCGCGAGGCCTCGGCGGAGGGCTGGGTACGGCAGGGATCGCCAGCGCGGCGCTGGCCCAGCGCTCCACCCGCTGCCTCCATGCATGGTTGTGCCCGCTCAAGGTGTCACCTCCCCGCAGCGGTGGGTGACGCTGCGCCCGATAGCAAGGAGCAGGCCGCGTTCCCCATACTGGCCCTGCTCGAGGGATGAGAGGCCTCGGCGTGCTGCGGCGCAGTCGCCGTCCAGCGTAGCGCGCAGGGTCTTCATCGCGGTGTCGCAGGCAGCGTAGGGCCAGCGGGGGTGCTCGTGGAAGCAGAACCGGCGCAGCCGGGCGCCCGCCTCCCTCCAGCTGGAGCCCAGGGTCGCGTCGTCCCCTGCCCACGCCTCCGGGGCGATGAGCAGCTCGGGCATGGGGCTGCCGTCGGCGTACTGCCCTTCAACCGCCGACCAGAGCTGCTCGCCGTTGGGGTCTGCTTCGAAGCCGCTGCTCCAGAACCCGATGCCGGCGCAGAGCAGCGCGGGGAACATCAGGATGCCCACCACGATCAGCACGGCCACGGAGCGGTGCCAGCGGGGCACCCGGGGCTGGGGGGGGCGGGGCGGCGGCTCCGGTCGTGGTGTGGGCGCGGTGCCGGCCTCGGCCCCTTCGAGGT
>CAZHIK010000607.1:0-5941 GCA_964532635.1 uncultured Enterobacterales bacterium | reverse complement strand
CCACAGCCTGCAGCCAGCCCAGCGGCTACGTCGCCGGCGACACCGACTGCGACGACGGCTCCAGCGGTGTCAACCCCGCGGCCACCGAGATCTGCAACGGCATCGATGACGACTGCGACGGCGTGGTCGACCCGGACACTGCAAGCGGCAGCTCCACCTGGTACGCGGACGCCGACGGCGACGGCTACGGCGACGCCGCGAGCACCACCACCGCCTGTAGCCAGCCCAGCGGCTACGTCGCCGATGACACCGACTGCGACGACAGCGACGCGGCTATCAACCCCGGCGCCACCGAGATCTGCAACGGCATCGACGACGACTGCGACGGCGTGGTCGACCCGGACACCGCCAGCGGCAGCTCCACCTGGTACGCCGACGCCGACGGCGACGGCTACGGCGATCCGAGCGACTCCACGCAGGCCTGCTCACAGCCCTCCAGCACCGTGGCCGACAGCACCGACTGCGACGACAGCGACGCCATGATCAACCCCGCCGCCCTCGAGGTCTGCAACGGCATCGACGACGACTGCGACGGCGTGGTCGACCCGGACACCTCGCTGGGCGCCACCACCTGGTACGCCGACAACGACGGCGACGGCTACGGCGACGCCTCGACGTCCACCGTCGCCTGCGACCAGCCCAGCAGCTGGGTCTCGGCCAAGCTGGCCACCGACTGTGACGACACCGACGCGAGCGTATACCCCGGGGCAACCGAGACCTGGTACGACGGCGTGGACGGCGACTGCGACGGTGGCTCGGACTACGACGCCGACGCCGACGGCTACGACGCCAGCGCCTACGGCGGCGACGACTGCGACGACGACGATCCCGATGCCAACCCCGACGCCGAAGAGGTCTGGTACGACGGCGTGGACAGCGACTGCAGCGGGGGCTCGGACTACGACATGGACGGCGACGGCTTCGACTCTGGCAGCTACGGCGGTGACGACTGCGACGACGGCGACGACACCGTCTACCCGGGCGCCCCGGACATCCCCTACGACGGCGTGGTCAACGACTGCGACGCCACCGACGAGTACGACGCCGACCAGGACGGCTTCGACTCGGTGGACCACGGCGGCGAGGACTGCGACGACGCCAACTCGGGGGTCAACCCCGACGCCGAGGAGATCTGGTACGACGGTGTGGACCAGGACTGCGACGGCAACGACGACGACCAGGACGGGGACGGCTGGGCCGTCAGCCAGGACTGCGACGACATCGACCCCGAGGTCAACCCCGACGCCGAAGAGATCTGGTACGACGGCGTGGACCAGGACTGCGACGGCGCGGACGACTACGATCAGGACGGCGACGGCTGGCCCCTGGACGACGACTGCGACGACGAGGACCCCGACAGCTTCCCCGGGGCCGATGGCCTGGACGAAGACTGCGACCCCATCGACACGGGCGACAGCGCTCCGCTCGGCGACAGCTCCACACCCGACACCCAGGTCCCCGACGGTTTCACCTACAAGGGCGGCGGCGGCTGCAGCGGATGCGGCGGTGGCAGCGCCCTGGGGCTGAGCTGGATCGGCCTGCTGGTCTTGTTGGGACTGCGGCGGCGCCGCTAGCTGGCCTCGCGCTCGCGGGCCAGACGCTGGGTCAGGCGGCGGCGCAGCTGCTGGGCCTCCATCAGCGCCTCGAGCATGGCGTCCAGCTCGCTCTCCCGGGAGGCGCGCGCATCGCGGCCCGCCTCACCAACACGCTGCACCCAGCGGGCCTCTTCGAGCATCTCGGCCAGCAGGTCTTGGCGTCGAAGCTTCGCCTTGGACATGGTGACCTCCAGGTTGAAAAGGAAAGTGGGACCCCGTCGGTACCGCAGGAGCGTTTGCGCCCTTGGTGTGGCTGGCGAATGGCAGGGCGTCGGGAAGACCCGGGAGGGTACGCGACGGGGTCCTGTACCCATGCCGTGGACCCCTCACAGCGAAAGGATCCCCGAGCATGCCCGCGAGCGCGGGATCGCGACATACCGAGACAAACTCCATTCGCCACGATTCGTAGATCGCGTGCGCCCGATGATCGCGACCACCCTGCGCAATGTTCACGATATTCACCCTTCTACCGACCTCGTTCCAACATCCACCCACAGCGCGGGGGCTGGCACGCTCGTTGCAATACTCCAGGGCGAATCCCCGCCTGGAGGCTCGGCCATGACCCGCTGGTTCCACGCCGTCCTGCTCGCCATCCTCGCCTGTCTGCTGCTGATCGCTGACGTGGCGCGGGCCTCCACGGGGGGACCCTCCACAGTGGATCTGCTGGGCTTCGACCCTGTCGAGCGCCGGATCTACGTGGCGGTCCACTTCGACGATCCCGAGGCCTGGCAGCACCCCACGGTGGCCTACTGGTCCATCGACGCCGCCGATCCGGACCAGCTGATCCCCGACCACGACTTCGAAGAAGTCAGCATGGGGGAGATCGGACCCGACCGCACCATGGACCGCATCGACGCCCTGCGCGACCGCCTCGAGCCCCTGACCCCGGTGGAGCCGGTGGGGCTGGAGCTGCGGGAGAGGGTGATGGGCCTGGACCGCTGCCAAGCCGCTGTGGACCCTGCCTTGCTCGCTCCGTGCCGCCAAGTCCAGGTCGAGCTGCACTGGCTCGGCCAGGTGCGCGAGCTGCTGCTCACCACCTGGGGCATGTCCGATGTGGTGGGCGCCTGGGAAGCCCCGGGCACCGGCCACCGGGTTGTGCTCTACACCCACCTCGGGCACACCTGGGAGATCGGCTACCAGCAGGAGCTGGCTGTGCTGTTCGAGCCCGCATCGCCCGAGGAAGCGCAGGCCGCCGCGGCGAGCCCCAGCGAGGTGGTCGCGCAGCGCTGATCGACGGAAAACCGTCGCATGTGACGGATTTCCGTCGTATCCTGAAACACCGTGTTTCATGCCACCGATCGAACGGCGACCCGATATCGCCGCTGGAACGCCACGAACGAGGCTGGATTTCCGTACCCGACCTCTTGCTGCTCATTGGCATGGCCCTTGCCAAATCCTGGGGCTCTACCCCGAGCCGCCATGCTCCCCCCCACACTCGCCCTCCTCCTCACCGCCCCCGTCCTGGCGCAGGAGCCAGACACAGCAGCCCGTTCTGAGGTCACGGTGCGTGGTGTGCCCATCACGGTCACCCGGGAGCTGGAGCTCCAGGCAGGCCTGCACCACGGCGCCGTGGAGGGGCTGTCCCTGCCCCTGGGGGGCTCGTTCCTGCTGGATGCCGCCGACGGCCGCCGGGATGTGGGAGCGATGGCCGACCTGACCCTGGCGGCGGATCCCCTGGGGCCCGATGCGGCCGCAGCCCTGCGCGGCCTGGAGCTGTACCGCAGGGATCCGGAGGCCGTGATCGAGCTTCGGGTCGGTCGCTTGAGCGTGGTGCGCGGCGGACGCTTCCGCCACCTGGACGGAGTCGATGCAGCCGCCCACCTCGGTCGGGATCTCACCCTGGCCGCCTGGGGCGGCGCGGCGTGGCATCCCGAGCGTGCTGGCTTCGCCAGCGGCGGTGGCACCTGGGGCATGGATCTGGCCCACCGCTCCGCCCGCCCACTCGGGGGTGCTCTGCGCTACGAGCACGTCACCGCCGAGGAAGGAGGCGGCGTGGAGCGCTTCGGGGCAGATGCTTCGCTACACCTGCCTGCCCACGCTGGCCTGCGGGTCATCGCCCGCTCCGACCTGGTGGCCAGCGAAGAGCCCCTCGAGCTGCTGTCGATGGCGGCGGAGCTGCGCCCCCAGCACCGTCTTCACCTCCGCCTCGACGCGGGCCGATCAAACCCCACCACCGACAGCCTGGGCCGCGGCGGAGCCATCGCATCGCTGTTCCAAGACGGCCCCACGCGCTTCGCCGACGCCACGGCCCGACTGTCCTTCGAGCACAGCGTGCTCTGCGCCGACCTCGGGGGCCTGTTGCTCGAAGGTGACGAGGCGCTCGAGCCGGGCTGGCGGGCCGCCGCCGCCCGCAGCACCCACGCCGGGGCGCCTCTCAAGCACGTGGTCCGCCTGTCTGGCCTGGGGGGACCCGGCGGCAACGCCACGGCCTTGATGGCCGAGATCGGTCGCGAGCTGGGCCCCCTCGACGTGAGCGTGCTGGGCGAACAAGCCTTCTTTCGCTTCAGCGAGCAGGACTGGCGCAGCATGACCGTGCTCGGCGCCCGGGCTGCCACCACGGCGGGCACCCACTGGCGGCTGGCGCTGCTGGGGCAGGTCTCGGTCGGTCAGCACCCCGTGCCCGAGGGCGAGCTGTACCTGGTGGCCACGCAGCAGCTCACCCACGGCCGGGCTCGCACCCCCGCCCACACCCGCGACCGCTTCCTCTCGCCCCACAGCCCGCCGCGCTGGGTCCAGGAGGACCTGACCCGCAGCCCGGGCACGGTGCCCGGCGCCGATCCCTACCCATCCATCCCCATGCCACCGGAGGCGGACGATGCGCTCTAGCGCCATGCTGGCCCTTGCCTGCGCCGCGCTCCTGCTCGTGATGACCGGGCGTAGCCACGGCGAGGAAGCCACCTCCCCGGCCACGGCCATCGCCCAGGCCGCCGAAGAGCCCGCTCCTGATCCGGACGACCCCTACCAGCGCTTCATGCACGCCGACCACCGCAGCCGCTTCCTCGAGGCCCGCATCACCTGCCTGGCATGCCACCCCATCGGCATGACCACTGGCACCGACGACTTCCGCGCGGTCAAGCAGGTGGACAAGACCGTGCTGGTGCCCGCCCGCGAGAGCTGCCACGACTGCCACACCGGCGCCCTGCGCTTTCCCCGTGCACCGTCGCGCTGCGACAGCTGCCACACCAACCTGGCCGAGCTGCTACCCGAGGACCACGATCAGGGCTGGGCCGAGGACCACGGCGAGGCGTCCCTGGTGCACGGCTCGAGCTGCGACCTCTGCCATCCCGTGAGCGACTGCACCACCTGCCACGCCCGCCGAGACCAGGGCCAGCACCGGGTGCACCCAGCCACCTTCCGGGCCACCCACGGCGTCGAGGCCCGCCTGGACGCCTCCCGCTGCCAGCGCTGCCACCTGCAGAGCTCCTGCGAGGCCTGCCACAGCGGGGGTGGGCTGTGATGCGCGCGCTGGCCCTTTTGCTGACCCTGCTGGTCGCCTGCGACAGCCAGCAGGTCGACTGCGACGACATGCCCGACGTGATCCACGGTCCCGCAGGCCTCGAGCTGGTCCCCGCCGACGAGCACCCCGGCTGGGGCGAGCCCCGCTGCCTGTCCTGCCACAGCACCGAGCGGATGCACCTGCGCAACTGCACGGGCATCCCGGAGGTGGACGTCGCCGCCATCCGCGCCATCGTGGCCGAGCAGGGCGACGCGAGCTGCGCTACCTGCCACGGCGCCAACGGGGTGGCGCAATGACCCGCCCCACGGCCCTGCTGCTCTCCGTCTTCCTGGGCACCACCGGGCTGGCCATCGCCCAGCAGGGCGACAGCACCCGAGGCAGCTCGCCCCTGAACACCGAGCGCCGCAAGGTCATCACCAAGCCCGACGTGGCCGACCCCCACGGCGATCCGGAGCTGTGCACCGAGTGCCACGGCACCCTCCCCGGCGGCGAGATCGATCCCACCTGGCCCACCATGGCCACCTGCGAGCGCTGCCACCCCGACACCAACTTCCACCTGGTGGCGGTGGAGCCCGAGGAGATCGAGTGTCCGCCGGAGCTGGTCCTCCAGGACGGACAGCTCGCCTGCGTCACCTGCCACGACGAGCCCGCCTGTGACGGGCTACCCAAGGACGCCCGCGCCGAGCACCACTTCCGGGACGGTCCCTACCGCAAGCCCCTGGACCTCTGCTTCCGCTGCCACGACCGGGACGAGTACCAGCGCACCGATCCCCACCGGGACCTGCGCACCGCCGACGGCGAGCGCAACGACGCGGTCTGCATCTTCTGCCACCAGGGAGTCCCCGACGACGAGGCCGACGAGGAGGTCAGCACCCTGCGGGTGGATCCG
>CAZHIK010000606.1:0-5943 GCA_964532635.1 uncultured Enterobacterales bacterium | reverse complement strand
GGGTGTCAACCGCGCGCGGAGCGATACATTCGACCCGGTCACTTTCCCTGCGACGAAAAACTAGTCGATGGTCGTGTAGTACAGCGGCGCTGGGGTGTAGCCGTTCCAGGTACCCACGGCCTGCTCGAAGGCCGACTTGCCGTAGTAGGCGTCGCGCCCGTCGTAGGGCTGGTCGGCGTAGCCGCCCTGGAACCGCTCGTTCCACACCCCCGCCGGGTCGTTGACGTAGTAGCCGTTGTCGTCGTAGCCGGTGACCGTCACCACGTGCCCGGCGGTGAAGTAGCCGTTGACCACCACGGGGTGGCCCTTGTCCAGCTCCGCCTTCAGGTCGTCGAAGGTGCCGTTCATGTGGCCGGTCATGCGCTCGGAGATGCCCGCCTGAGCGGCGTAGTGGTTGAACACCTTGGCCGCGCCCGAAGGGGACTTGGCGGTGCCGGTTCCCCAGTCACGGGTGATCTGGTCGGGGCTGACGTTCACACCGTAGTAGGCCAGCGCCATGGCCACCGAGGTGTTCTGGCAGCTGCCGCCGGGGTTGATCCCGTTGTCGTACTGGTTGAAGTAGGGCACCTTGCCGACCGCGCTGGTGCCCGTGGAGCCGGTGCTGGGGGTGGTGTCCGTGCTGACCGAGGTGTCCGTGCTGGTCGGCGTCGCGGTGTCGCCGGCCTCTTGCCACATCTCGCCTGCCTGATCCGTCACCGCAGTCAGCTGCTCGCTGTCGATTTGATCGTATTGGCGGTACTGGCGGGCGAGCTCGGCGGTCTCGTGAGCCTTGGACTTCCTCTCCTCGCCGGTGGCCGCCTCGGCCTGGGCCAGGCCGTCCGCCAGGTTCCACAGCCGCCAGGCCTGGGCGAGCAGGTGGTCCCGCTGGCTCTCGCACAGGAAGCCCTGCTCGTGCGCCTGTCGCACGCGGTCGGCCACTCGCTTGGCCTGATCGCGAGCCTTGTCGTAGTCGCCCTCGAACATGGCGGTCCAGCCCCGCTCCAGCTCGTCGGCGCGGTTCCAGAGGTAGCTCATGGCGTCGAGCAGCTTCGCGGCGTCCTCGGGGGTGACCTCACCGGCATCCCGGGCCTCGCGCACACGCTCCGAGACCTCATCGGCGTCCTGCTTCGCGCCAGCGGTGTCCGCAGCGCTGGTCAGCGCGCTCAAGGCGTCGTGGACCGTGGCGCTCCACTCGGTCATGGTCACGGCAGAGACGTCGTGGATGAGCGCAACGTTGATGGAGCCACAGTCCTGAGCGGGGCTGGTGGGGAGGGCGAGCAGCGTGAGGAAGAGCAGCATCGGGGAACCAGGCAGGGGGTACACAACCACGCAAAGCACGAAGCGTGCCAGTCCCCCACGAACCGTAGAATCCCCCATTTCGCGCGAACGACTGGGGTACGCCCACCCCAAGGGGGTCAAGGCCACCCCTGCACTCCCACCCCAACAACAATCCGAATAGGCACACAGAGCCCATGCGTGTCCTCCTCCACCTGTCCCTGCCCCTCACCCTCGCCGGCTGCGCCTTCATCTCCCTCGATGAGCACGGCTCCCGGCTGGGCAAGGCCGACACCGCGACGCCGGAAGGCGACACCGACACCGACACCGACACCGACACCGACACCGACACCGACACCGACACCGACGCCGACAGCGACAGCGACGCCGACGCCGACGGGGACAGCGACGCCGACGCCGACGCCGACAGCGATCCCCACACCGACGCCGACGCCGACGGATGGCCAGCCCACACCGACTGTGACGACAGCGATCCCGACGCCTACCCGGGCGCCCTGGAGCTGTGCGACGACGTGGACCAGGACTGCGACGGCATCATCGAAGAGCCCGGGATCGCCACCTTCTTCAGCAGCTCCGGCTCCGTGATCGACTACAGCGGCACCCTGGGGGCGGGCAGCGCGAGCAGCTCGGTCTCCGTGTCCCTGACCGACGACGGTGTGCTGAGCATCTGCCCCGGGACCTGGTACGCCCACCTGCACATGACCGCTTCGGATCTGGAGGTGGTCGGGGTCGGAGGGACCACCGCGGTGACCTTGCAAGGCGACGGCAGCTCGGTCGTCGTCGCCGCCACCACCGCCGGGGCCCGAGCCCACATCGAGGGCCTCACCATCACCGGCGGCGACTCCTCCACAGGCGGAGGCCTCGAGGCCGACGCCTCGGCCTTGTCGATGACCGTTCAGGACACCATGGTGACGGGAAACTCCTCCACCAGCGGAGGCGGACTGTACGGCCAGGACGCCGACGTCACCATCATCGACTCCATCATCGAGAGCAACTACGCCAGCCAGCAAGGGGGCGCGCTGCACATCGACGAGGGCAGCCTCACGGTTCGGGGCAGCACCATCAGCGACAACGACTGCGGCGACTACGGCGGCGCGGGCTTCATCTACGACGCCACCACCAGCTGGGAGGACAGCGAGATCTCCAGCAACTCCGCTAGCGCCGTCGCCGGCGGGCTGTACCTGTTCTTTGGTGATGTGGCGATGGACAGCGTCGTGGTGTCCGACAATGCCGCCGCCCAGGGCGGCGGCCTGGTGATCGCCATGGCCGACGCCACCATGCTCGACAGCGAGGTGCGTGGCAACAGCGCCTCCGGCTATGCGGCAGGCCTGTGGGTAGACATGGCCACCCTGGCCATGGAGGACACCGAGGTCACCGCCAACGTGGCCTCGGGCAGCCACAGCTCGGTGGGGGGCGGCATGCTCTGCTGGGCCGACGCCACTGTCAGCTGCACCGGCTCGACCACCAACAGCGCCGGCATCTGGGGCAACAGCGCAGCGCTGGGGGGAGCCCTGTTCATCTACGAGAGCTCCTGTGTCTTCACCTCCAGCACCTGCGACTGGAACGGCAGCAGCGACAACAGCCCCGACGACGTCTACACCTACGCCTCGGGCACCGCCTACGGCAGCTACGGTGACGACGCCAGCTTCACCTGCTCCGGCTCCGGCTGCAGCTAGCGGATCAGTAGCAGGTCATGAACGCCGCATCGCAGCGCAGACCGGTAGTCTCACCCTCCCGCACCTGGGTGGTACCCGCGCTGACCGCGTCGTCCCCCACGTAGATCAACACGTCGTAGCGGCCCGCTGGTACCTTGGCCGCACAGTGTTCGACACCATCGGACTGGCTCCGCAGGCAGACCCGCTGGGCGGTGCCTTCCACCACCACACGACCCATGGGCTGCTCAGGCTCGACAGGAGGCGCGGAGGGGGGCATGGCCACAGGTGTGGGAGCGGGCTCGACCCGGGCCATCGGGACCGGCTCGGGAGCCACCGCCGGCTGCCGGGGTGGTTGTCTCGTCTCGCTCCCAACGGCAGGTGCCGGCTCCGGCAGAGGCGCTGGCTCCACTGGGTCCGCGAGCGGCTCGCTGAACGGCTCGACCTGCAACATCTGCCCCAGGCTGCCGGACTCATCGGGTTCAGGCGCCGGGCCCGGATCCTCGGGGACCTCGGGTGCGGGTGGAGAGATCGTGCCGGGAGCGTGCTCGGGCAGGCGCACCCAGATCAGCAGCCCCACGCCCGCTGCCGCCACTGTGCCCAGTCCCAGAGCGAGCACAGCGATCACCGCCATTCGCAGCCCGCTGCCTCGGACCGGTCGTGGACGGGCGCGGGGTGGTGGCAGCGGCGCCGGCTCCGCCACGGTGGGACGGGGCTGGGCCGCAGGCGGTTCCGGGGCGGGCTCAGCCACGGTGGGACGTTCCTGGGCGACTGACGGCGACGTAGGCTGGGCGACTGGGGCAGGTGACGCCGAGACACTGTCGAGCTCGAGCAGCGCGTCGGTGACCTCCCTGGGGGACTCCTGGGTCTCCACATCCTCGGTCTTCACCGGCTCGAGCAGCTCGGCGGACATGGCCACCGTCTTGACCTCTGCCAGCGGACGGCCAGTGGTGTCCACGTCCTGCATTCCCGACGCCCCCACCGCGGCGATGGGTGGAGGAGCCGATGGGAAAGCCTCGACGTCGGTGGCGAGCCCCAGCTCCACCAGCGCGGGACGCCCGCGCTGGATGACGTCCCACAGCGCCTCGCAGCTGGGGATGCGCTCCCGCCGATCGGACACGAGGCTGTAGCGGAGGGCCAGGTACAGGCTCTCGAGCATGTCCGGCACGTGCTCGCGAGGATCGGTGTATTCCTCGTTGAGCACCTTGGCGAAGGTGACCGAGGTGTCGACGTCAGCGAAGGCTCCGTGCTTGCACAGCAGCAGGTAGAGGATGCAGCCCAGGGCGAAGACGTCGGCGCGGGCATCGATCTCGGACAGGGCCCAAATCTGCTCGGGGGCGATGTAGCCCTGGGTGCCCATGATGGTGCCCGCGACGGTGACCTCGCCCGGGGTGCGCTGCCCCAGCACGTCCTTGACCAGGCCGAAGTCGGTGACCTTGGGCACCACCCCACCGTCGGAGAGCTCCACCAAGATGTTGGCAGGCTTGAGATCCCGATGCACCAAGCCGCGGGCGTGGACGGCCCCAACCCCGGCCAGCACACCCCGGAAGATCTCCAGGGCCTGGACTGGGGCGGGCCACCGGCCCCGGTCCCTCAGCGCCCGCAGCCAGCGCCGCAGATCGCTCCCGTGGACATACTCCATGATCAGCGCCGGGCGGCCGAGGACGCTCAGGGAGCCCAACACCCGAACCAGGTTGGGATGCTGCACCAGGTACTGGGCGCGGCCCTCCCTCACCAGCCGACGCGCCCAGTCGGCATCGTCGGCCACCATCACCTTCAAGGCCTGCCGCACCTCGAAGGTGGTCTCGGTGGCCAGGTAGACCTCGGCGATGCCTCCCCGCCCGATCAGGCGCTCGATGCGATGCTGACCGATCACCTGACCGGGCTCGAGCAGCGGTGGGCGGGTCAAGGGTTCCTACCTGGGCCAGGCCAGCGCCGCGCCCAGACCCGAGCCAAACGCCACGGCGCCCAGACCGGCCGAGACGTAGACCAGGGCGTTGGCGCGACCCCGAAGCTCCTCGAGCTCCGAGTTGCCGTGGGGGTTGTTGCGATAGTCCATGGCAGTGTTGTAGGCCAGAGCGTAGCTCCCGCCTGCGGCCAGGGCCGCGACGCCCGCGCCCACCGCCAGGCCCACATGGAACCGCCGCTCGTGGGGGACGTCGATGCTGTGTCCGCTGGGGGCCCGCACCGTGGCGAGCAGCGGATCCGATGGCAAGGCATCGCCAGGCCACGCGTAGCTGGTGGCCGCCACGCTGCCATCTTCGCGCTGCAGCTGCACCAAGGTGGGCACGCTGACAGGGCGCTCGAGCCCGACGCGCCCGTCGAACCAGATCAGGGTGGAGCCCAGGGGCGGTACCGCCTCGACCTTCCAGAGATGTTCGGCAGACTGGGCCCAGAGGCGCTGCACCGGGTGGGCGCTGGGGAACACCGTCACGCTGAAGCGATAGCCGGGCTCGAGCTGGCGCGAGGCGGCGAAGGCCGACAGGGTGCGGCTGCCTTGACCAGCCACGAAGGCCCGCAGCCCATGCACCCGGTGGATGCGCGCCGCGAGGGCCGGATCCGCCAAGGCCTCCAGGCAGGGCAGCCGCGCCGCCAAGGAGTCGGCTGCGGCGTTGAAGCTCTGGGCATCGCGACCCACGCTCTGATCGGCCCGCTCCACCAAGTCCGCCAGCTCGGCTGGGGTGGACGGCTGATCGCACGCCGCACGCGCCGACTTCGGCTGGCCGATGGCAGCGAAGAACGGAAACAGCAGGGCGAGCAGGCGATGGCGCATGGCGTGGAGTGTGTGCAAGCGAGACAATTCGCTAACAATCAAAGTAACATTCTCTCCGCCATAGATGCTCCCCTCCCCCACCAACGCCCGCCTGTTGCTGCTCGTCACCCTGACGGGCTGCGCGTTCATCTCCCTCGACGAGCACGAGCGGCGGCTGAAGAGTGAAAGCGGTGACGCGACGCCCGACACCGACGCCGACACCGACGCCGACACCGACGCCGACACCGACACCGACACCGACAC
>CAZHIK010000605.1:3947-5951 GCA_964532635.1 uncultured Enterobacterales bacterium | reverse complement strand
GTCTTCTGCCTGGGACGACTCCCGAGCCATCCCCACCTTCGTCTCGTTCCGGCTCGACCCTTGGCAAGGCGACTGGCGCAAGAGGCTGGAGACCACGCACCTCGCGGCCCTGGGTCGCCTGGGCAAGTACATCGGCACCCTGGCGAGGGGCTACCCGGCCGAGGGGCACACCAACGGGCCACCGATGCCCAGCGTCCAGGTCCTCGAGCTGTGGGTGGAGGTCGTCCGCGAGGTCACGGGTGGCCACCCCATCCTCGTGGATGGCGCGTTCGATCTGTTCACGGGCCTGGTCCTGAACGAGTTGGTCGAGGATGGCTGGCTAAGACCGCAGGATGCCGCGATCCTGCCTCACCGCAAGCGCTGCCGCTGGGCCAGCGAGCTGACGCTGCCCCAGGTCGGGCTGGATCCTGTATCGGTGAGGGAGGCTCCCGCCGAGGCGAGGCGCCAGGTCCGCACCTTGGTGGAGGACTACCTGCTCGACAGGCAGATGGTGCACCTGGAGCACACCATGAACACCCTGAAAGCCTCCGAGCCCGAGGCGTTCATGGCCCTCCACTCGCTGGCCACCGACCCTGATGACACCGTGATCGACGATCCTCGGCACCGTCAGATCCTGCTGGACTCGGGACTCACCTACAAGAACCTGGCCACCCGCAGGCTCACGCTGCCCGTCGGGCTCGTCCGCACCACGCTTCGCTCCCTGGCGCTCCCTGGCGAGCCCGAGCCATCTGCTGGCGCGACCGTACAGGCACGGCAGCACCAGGTGCAGGTGCGAAGCTTGACGGTCGCCGAGGTCGCTGGCGGCAAGGAGGGAGAGGTGCGGCTCGAGACCACGGCAGGCCCTCAGACCGTCGCACTGCGCGGGCGGCTGTGGGAGGTCTTCGAGCACCTGTGGAAGCAACGGGGGGAGTGCGTGTCCGCCAAGGGGCTCATGGAGCCTCTCGGCTTCTCGTCGGTGCACTCGGCACTGGACGCCATCAGGCGGCTGCGCGTGGCCTTCGAGGAGGAGGGGGCCGTCGGGGTGGTCGAAAACGTCCGAGGGGTGGGGTATCGGATCGCGACGGTGGGCGGAGGGCCAGAGCCCGGCAGTGCTCTCCCCGCCAGGCCTGGACAGGGAGAGCACCCATAGCGATTGTAGGGGGGGGGTCACACGACCTGTAGGTCCATCTGTCCGGTCACGTAGCTCTCGCTGGTGTTCCACACGACCAGCTTCCACGAACCTGGGTAAGGCGGCATCCAGTCGAAGCCGGGTGAGTACCCCCAGGTCACGCCGGCCGTCTGGTACTGCTGACCTGCATGGAACAGGGCGAACTGACCTGGATCCATGAGCATGACGTAGACGGATTCAGTGAACCCAGCGGTGCCAACGATCCGTTTCCCTGGAGGAAGAAAGACATTCGCCTGCTGGTAGGAGCCTGGCGGAAGGGAGTAGGGATAGATCATGTTCACCCTCCCGGCTTATACGGTGGCGGCGTGGGCGGGGTTCCCTGGGGTCGTGTGGCCTCAGCGGGAGCTGCGTCGGAGCTGCGGTCGAACCCCCCGGGCCAGTTCCTCTTCTCCAGTTCCTTCTTGATCCATGGCCACCCCAAGGTCCTGATGGCTGCCCACACGCCGACCGTGAGCAGAACGGGCCAGCTGACAACCGCCGAGATCGCTGCGTCGGGACTGGCCTTGGAGATCCAGGTGGAGAGGGCGAGCGCGAACTCCCGACCGCCCAGCAGCAGGAGCACGAGGGCGCAGGTCCATGGAGAACCCACGACACGGCAGACGACATCAGCCACCCGGAGGGCTCCCAACGGCTTCGCCCTTCGATGAGCAGCCTCGTGCTTCTTCAACGCCTCGCGTACGTCGGCCAGCTCTTTGCGTACCTGCTCGATCTGCGCATCGTGGTGATCAGGTGGCTGAGAGGGAGGGGGATTCGTGGTCATCGCGGCATCGAGGTCGGCAGGCGCTGTCAACGTAGCCACAGCAGATCGCCCTCGCCAAGGTGCAAGGTCGACACGG
>CAZHIK010000605.1:0-3847 GCA_964532635.1 uncultured Enterobacterales bacterium | reverse complement strand
ATGCGGATGCGGATGCGGATGCGGATGCGGATGCGGATGCGGATGCGGATGCGGATGCGGACTGTGACCGCTCGGGTCCGAGGGCATCGGCGAGGGAGGCCGCCTGAATCTACGACACCCCACAAAGCCCCCTGCTCTCAAAGAGGATGCCAACATCGGCTTTATGCCCTTCCACATCGGGTGTTGGTGGACAGTGAGCCCATGCGATATTGGACATCATCACGTTGTCCAGGTGGGAGAGCCATGAGTGGAAAGACGAAACAGCGACCGGTACCTGCAAGCCCTCCCCGTCCTGCCGCAGCGCCGCCCAGGCCCAACAAGCCTCTAGAAAAAGGTCTCGACTACTCCGATCTCAAGGTAGTCGTCGGCCAGGCCGCCCCCCGTCGGTCAGGCGAGAATTCCGAGTGAAGGCGGAATCAACAAGTAAGGATGTCCCATGACGAATGGCAATGAGAAGAATCCTCCGCCTGACACTGGAGGCGGCCAGAGGAACGATGGAGGTGGTGACAACGCAGACGGCGGCCGGGTCCGGCGAGAGGACGGGCTTGACTATGGCGATGTCCGCACACTGGTGCGCCGAGCCGGTCCGAAGCCGAAGCCGAAGCCGAAGCCGAAGAAAGGGGACGGCTGATGGCGCGCAACGATAGCCCCATTGAGCAGCTTCGGTGGGCGATCACACTCCGATGCGAGCTGCCGGAAGCCCCGACGAACGAGCAGCTACTCGCGATCATCGAACGCGTGGCCAGCCTCTGGAGTTCACAGGGAGGCCCTTCGGATGAGGCCTGGCGTCAGATCGTCTATGAGATTGTTCGCCCCACCGGAAGGATGAAGCGCGCTGGACTGGACTACGCCGACCTGAATGCGCTCGTGCTCCAGATCGCTGCACAGGCGAAGAAACAGGGGGGAGCATGACTCTCTCCGCGGGGGAGGTTGCCGGGCGCGAAGCCGCGATGGAGGCGAGCAAGGCCGAGATGATGGACGTGCTCACCGATGGTGCTGGACGATTGAACGGAGAGGTCTCCGACGACGAGCGACGTAGCATTCTCGTGGCCGTTCACCGAGCGATCACCGCCCACGTCAACCACGTGGAATCCTCCATCGCCCAAGACGAATACACAGGAGCGAACAGGAACGAACAGTGGAGGACCTACAAAGCCGAGACCGCCCTCAACCTTCTCGAGGTCTACCCCAACATCTTTCAGCTCTTCGAAGATTGGTGCGAACGCCTCGGGGACGATGTTGCTCCTTTTCGCCCTAGTCGAGCCGCGATGGCGTCCATGCAGCGCCTCGTTGCCGAGGTCTACCCAGACGACGTCGAAGAGTTGAGGGGAGCGCTCCAGACCAAGGGGCTTCCCGTCCGAGGATTCGACTCTCCTGTCCCGCGGCAGCCGCCTCCAGAGGACAACAACGCATCCGTCGACTTCTACCCGTCAGGAGGGCTGAAGGGCGTCCGGAAGGTGAGTAGCGAAGACGCGGCGAGAATCGCAACCAACGTCGTCCACAAGGGGCCGGACGCCTTCAGTGCACCCGCCTCCCCCTCACCCGCGGCTGACCTCGTACGACCGCAACCAGGCGAACTTCCATCAGAGCCAGGCTGGCTCCAACGCCAATGGGCCGATATCCGCGACTCTCCTGCAAAGATCTTCATCCGCGTCGTGGGAGGCATCATCGGGACAGCGCTCGTGATTCTGCTCGTACGTTGGGGGTGTATGCCACAGGAGTCTGAAGAAGTTTCGACCCCACAGCCTACGTCCGCGGAAGAAGCTTTAGTGCCAGGGGCCCCGTAGCTGACGGTGCAGCTACCCAGGAACCCTCTAAACGTACCGCCCCGTGCGGCGGCAATGGGCCCTGCCGCGGGCGTCGTACCTGGGTCTCTCCGAGAGGGACTGCACCAAGATGTAGCCGAGCCCGAGCCCGAGGGCGGCCTTTGTCGCGGTCGCCCTCAGCTGTGGGCTCTCCGTTCGTCCGTGCTGGGCGAAGGAGGCCGTGTGCTCGCAGTTGTGGGTGATGGCGTTGTAGGGCTTGCCCAGCCGCTGGCGAGCCCTGCGAAGTACGCCCTGGACCTCATGCTCGGGCGGGCGGCGCACCAGATGCACGGTGCGCCTCCCCGCGAAGCCCTTGCGTCCGGTGACCACCTCGCCGCGCTTCTTCATGTTGTGCGCGTAGAGGTGGACACCAGCCCTGTTTCGGCCCATGTAGGTGCCGTGATGCCAGAAGCCGCTGGGCCCCTTCACCTTGACTCTGTCTCCCGGGCGCAGTCGAACCATCTTGGTGTCTGCCATCTCGGCCTCCGACATTTCTCAATGTCTAAGCTTGTCACCGAGATGCGAACGTCAAGCCGCCAGCGCACGCCGGCTGGTCCTGGTCATACCGGACTCTGCGTCGAGTTCGACGCTAGCGGTCCCCACAGGGCGGGTTCTCCGCAGCGCGGATCGCCTGCTCCACCTTCTTCCGCCCCGGCTGCTGAAGCCCAGGCGTGTAGGTCGCGGAGTAGTACAGGGTTCCGCTGCACTGCCGCTTCCAGCAGTCCTTGCGGTCGTGGCTGAGCACTCTGGCCCGCACGTCATGTGACTCCCCGACGTCGATCACCTTCCAGTTCTCGCCGGTCTTGCACCAGATGACGTACACACCGGAGCGTGCCTCGAGCTTGCCGGGAGCCGTGAAGGCTCCCTCGAATCTGTATCCCCAACGGTCGAAGGCCATGAGTCGTTCCTCCCTGTTCCGGAATAGCCGGCATGGCACCGGCAGAAAGAGAGGTAAGCACTCGATTGGGGACCGTCTACCTCAGCCTGCCTCGACTCCCACCTCGCCCAGCATCCCCAGGGGGATCCCGGCCCTCATGCCGGCGTGCAGCTGGATGGCGAAGTGGGCCACGCGCGCGGTGCCATCGCTGCTCACGCCCTCACGCGGACCGCGAACGATGGCGTCACCGAAGCGCTGCTGCACCCAGCTCGCGGCCTGCCAGGGCACGGTGAGCACGAGCAGGCCCAGGCGATTGGCGAAGCCGATCTCGCCCCACTGGCCCAGGGGCACGCTCAGGCCCTCACCCTCGGGCAGGCGCAGGGGGTAGACGTTCACGGCGGGGCCGGCCGCCGAGGGCCGCCGGCAGACGGGCCCCCGCATGAGCGGCTCGAGGATGTGGGCGACGGGCGCGCCGATGGCCTGCTCGACCGGGTCGAACGAGAAGACCCCGATCCCCACCCTGGTGATGGGCAGGGTCAGGTCGATGAACAGATCGGCGTGCTCGGGCTGGCCGGGCAGGCGCTCGGTAGGCTGGACGGGCATGGTCATGGGATCACTCCTCCTCGTCGGCGAACTCGCCGGTCTCGGTCTCGCTCGCCTCGGACACGTCGGCCTCGGCCTCCGTGCCGCTGTCGACGTTCAGCTCGTCCAGGGCGCGGACGACCTCGCTCTCGAGCAGGTCCCCGGCGTCCGGGGGGGGCTGGCCGGGCTCGGGCTGGTCGCCGTCCCAGTCCTCGTCGTCATCGTCGTCGCGCTCGTCGAGGGCGTCCTCGATATCGGCGGCCACCTCGTCGAGCAGGTCGCGGATCTGGGTGAGCAGGTGCTGCCCGCGGGCGTGGGCGACCAGGTTCAGGTACAGCAGGTGGGCCAGGGTGAAGGTCTGCTCGTCCTCGGTCAACTCGGCCCAGTCGGCCTGGGACTCGAGGTACTCGCGCCTGGAGAGCGAGCCGAAGGACGGGCGATAGAAGCGGCGAGCGGTGGTGATGAAGGCGGGGACGCTCTTCTTGCCGCGCGTACGGGGTTTGGGGTTGTCGGGCATGGTCGAATCCTCCAGGCCAGGGCGATCCGCCCCGGCGGATCTGTTGGTTGAGACGGCTGGGTGGCA
>CAZHIK010000604.1:0-5959 GCA_964532635.1 uncultured Enterobacterales bacterium | reverse complement strand
GGCTTCACCTTCAAGCTCAGTCCCGACAAGATCTCGTTTCCGTCCATGGCCACGTGCAGGTCTTCGATCTCCAGCATCGCTTCGCATAGATTTGAATTAGCGATCTGCGTTCTCCTCAGCCCACCGCGCCTTCGAGGGTGATGCCCAACACCTTGCGCGCTTCCACGGCGAACTCCATGGGCAGCTCCTCGAGCACTTCCTTGGCGAAGCCGTTGACCACCATGCTCACGGCGTCGTCGGTGCTCAGGCCCCGCTGCCGCAGGTAGAAGAGCTGGTCTTCGCCGATGCGGCTGGTGCTGGCCTCGTGCTCGAGCTGAGCCGAGGCGTTGTGGACGTTGACATAGGGGAAGGTGTGCGCCCCGCACTGGTCTCCCAGCAGCAGGGAGTCGCACTGGGTGTAGTTGCGCGCGCCCGCAGCGCGCTTGTCGATGTGCACCAGGCCCCGGTAGGCGTTGTTGCTCCGGCCCGCCGAGATGCCCTTGGACACGATGGTGGAGCGGGTGTTGCGCCCCAGGTGGATCATCTTGGTGCCGGTGTCGGCCTGCTGGCGGTTGTTGGTGACCGCCACCGAGTAGAACTCGCCCACCGCGTCGTCCCCCTGCAGGATGCAGCTGGGGTACTTCCAGGTGATCGCCGAGCCGGTCTCCACCTGGGTCCAGCTGACCCGAGCCCGCTCCATCACCCTGGCCCGCTTGGTGACCAGGTTGTAGATGCCGCCCCGGCCCTCGGCGTCGCCGGGGTACCAGTTCTGGACCGTGGAGTACTTGATGGTGGCGCCGGGCTCGGCCACAAGCTCGACCACCGCGGCGTGCAGCTGGTTCTCGTCCCGCTGGGGGGCGGTGCAGCCCTCGAGGTAGCTGACGTGGGAGCCGGGGGCCGCCACGATGAGCGTGCGCTCGAACTGGCCGGTGTTGGCGGCGTTGATGCGAAAGTAGGTGGACAGCTCCACGGGACAGCGGACGCCCTCGGGGATGTAGACGAAGCTGCCGTCGGTGAAGACCGCAGAGTTGAGCGCCGCGTAGAAGTTGTCCCGGCTGGGGACCACCGAGCCGAGGTAGCGCTTGACCAGCTCGGGATGCTCCCGGACGGCCTCGGAGAACGACATGAACAGGATGCCGTGCTCAGTCAGCTCGGCCTTCATGGTGGTGGCGACGGAGACGGAGTCGAACACGGCGTCCACGGCCACGCCGGCCATGAGCTTCTGCTCCTCCAACGGGATGCCCAGCTTGTCGAAGGTGGCCTTGATCTCGGGGTCGAGGTCGTCGAGGCTGTCAAGCTGGACCTTGGCCTTGGGAGCCGCGAAGTAGCTGATGGCCTGGTAGTCGATGGGCTCGAGGTCCAGGTGGGCCCAGCTGGGCTCGCGCATGGTCAACCAGTGCCGGTAGGCCTCGAGGCGCCAGGCCAGCAGCCACTCGGGCTCGCCCTTCTTGGCGGAGATCAGCCGGATGACGTCCTCGGACAGGCCGGGAGGGACGATGTCCTGCTCCACCTCGGTCACGAAGCCGTACTTGTACTCCTGGTCGACCAGGTCCTCGGGGGCGATGGGTTGGGATGCACTCATGCCGAAGCCTCCAGGATGGCGGCAGGCCGCTCCCGCTCGAGCAGCTGTCCGAGGGTCTCTTCGGAGCCGAGCAGGTCGGCGAGTGTCACACCGGCCAGCATCTGCCCGAGCACGTCCTCGAGGGAGCCCCACAGCACCCGCAGGGTGCAGCCTGCGTCGTGTACGCAGCCCACGTCCGCGCCGTCGGAGCAGGGCACCCGCAGCACGGCTTCGCCGCCCAAGCTGGCCAGGGCGTCCCGCAGGCTGATCTGCTCTGGGGGACGCACCAGCCGGTAGCCACCCTGGGCGCCACGGAAGCCGCGCACCAGGCCCGCCTGCCGCAGCTGGCGCATGATCTTGCCGACGTGGGCCGTGGTCAGGCCCTCCCCGGATGCGATCTCGGGGATACCGAGCGGCTCCGAAGCCCCGGTGCGCTCGTGGCGCGCCAGCTGCATCAGACACCGCAGACCGTACTCTTCGCTTGCTGACAACCTCATGGGGGCAAGCTTCGCAATCCATACCCCGAGGTCAAGATTGAGCGAAGCGGGTGGTAAGCACCGCTACGCAGGTGGCGAGGACCCGTGGTATTCGTGTGCGAGTCCCCTCCGATGACGAGGCTCCACATGCGTTCCTGGTGGCCGTGCACGGCGCTGATCATGACGGCCTGCACCGGTCGCTTCGCCCCCGACGAGGAGCCCGTGGACACCGGCAGCTGCCAGGCCCAGCCCGACGGCAACGACAGCCCCGAGACGGCTTCGACCACGTTGCCCGACAGCCCGGACAACATCGATCCCGGCGAACCGGGCCACCTGGGGGGGGAGGACGTGGACTGGTACGTCCACAGCTTCTGGGACGGCGACTGGTGGGGGCTGTCGGTGGATCCTTCCGATCCCGAGCGCCTCGAGGTCCGCGTCACCACCTACGACGAGGACATGCAGGAGCTGAACAGCTCCACCCTCGGCACCGACTGGGGCTACTCGGACCCCAACTACCCCAACAACCCCGGCCCCGTGCTCCGCTACATGAAGGCCGAGGTCGAGTGGGGCTGCGGGACCTACGGGTTCGCGATCACGACCTTGTAGGGGGGGCTGCCTCGCACGAACCCCTGCATCGCCGGCGGGAGGGGATGAACCCCTCCTCCACAATGGTCTCGGTGATGCAAGGGCCGGGTGGCCCACAGCAACAAGGACTCCACCGAGTGTTCCAAAGACGCGACAGGATCGGTCTGAACGTTCCATGCGCGAGCATCCGGAGTGGCGCGCCCTCCGAAAACCGGCGTTCTATGGTTCGACGACCTGGAGTGGCCAGTGAAATGGAACGCTCACACGCACCCTGTCGCGGAGTTGGAACGTTCGACCCGACCCTTGTTGCGGTTACGGGGCGCTCCACCGGCGAGGCACCCATGGCCAAGAAGAAACGAAAGAAGGTGGACACAACCAACACCGGCAGCGGCGGCTTCGGCGGCTTTGGTGCGCTGCTGCAGGCCCAGGGGCTGGAACGTTCGGGCGAGCCCGAGCCGGCCGACGACGCTCCGAAGCCGGCCGCCAGGCCCACCAAGCCCGGCCGCGTCGTGCTGCGCCGCGAGAAGAAGGGCCGCGGGGGCAAGACGGTCACCACCCTGACCCACCACGGGCTGGACCCGGCCGCCGCCAAGGCCCTGGCCAAGCGCCTGCGCAAGAGCCTGGGCTGCGGGGCGAGCGTCGAGGGCGACAGCATCGTGCTGCAGGGCGACCAGCGCGACCGGGCGGCGGAGTTGCTCGAGGGCGAGGGCTGGCGGATCACGCGGGGGTAGCCGGAGGCCCGTCGCTGTGCTTTGCTGATGGCAGGATGAACCGGGCGATCCTCATCACCACTGTGTCGTTGCTGCAGGCTTGCGGGCCGGAGCTTCCTTGCGAAGAGCTGGCCTGGGGCGGCATCCTGCTGTGGATGGAGGAGGACCTCGACGCGGACGGCGAGTACAGCCGTCGCGAGGTGTACGCCTACGACTGCGAGGGCAAGCGGACCACCACCTGGCGCTACGTCAACGGCCCGGACGACCGCTTCGAGCACTCCTACGACGAGCGGGGCAACGAGGTGCAGATGGACTGGTTCACCTTCCACGGCAACAGCGTGAACGTGCGCTTCTCCTGGACCTACGACGACGACGACAACATGCTCAGCGCGGCCATCGACCAGGACATGGACGGCGCCGCCGACAGCCTCACCACCTGGACCTACGAAGACGGACTGCTGATCGAGCGGACCCACGATTGGGACGGCGATGGAGTCCCCGACAACGTGCACCACTACAGCTACGACGCCGATGGAAACTGCATCAGCGCCGAGATCGACTCGGGCGGCGACGGTTCGGTGGACATCGTGTTCGGCTACGCCTACGACGCCGAGGGCCGCCTCGTCACGGAGACCTGGGACGTCGACGCCGACGGCAGCGATGACCTGTGTGGCAGCTACGCCTACGACAACGAAGGACTCCTGGTGCAGGAGGAATGGGTCGAGGGCAGCTGCGGCAGCGGCGTGGACGTCGCCATCTCCTACACCTACGACGCCCGGGACAACCTGGAGACCGCGAGCCGCGACGAGGACGCCGACGGCACCGTCGACGAGCTGACGACCTACGCCTACGACGACGACGACAACCTGGTGAGCGAGGAGACCGACGAGGGCGCGGATGGGACGTTGGACGAGCGCTGGTCCTGGTCCTGGGACCGCCACGGCAACATGGTGCAGGAGCGCCAGGACAAGGACGGCGACGGTGTGGACGACGAGCGGAGCAGCTGGGGGTACCTGTACCGCTAGCGGAGTGGATCGGGGTTCAGGGAGCGGAACGGCCGAGGTGGTCCGGCTGGGCGGACCAGGATCGGGGTTCAGGGCGCGGAACGGTCCATGTAGTCCGCCTGGGCGGACCAGGATCGGGGTTCAGGAAGCGGAACGGCCGAGGTGGTCCGCCACCTTGCCCATGTAGGGGCGGGGTTCACCCCCGACCGCCGCTGACGGGCCGAGAGGTCACGCTGTGCGGGTCAGTCCAGCTCCACCTTCATCTTGCAGGGCTGCCAGCCCTCGGGCACGCAGGAGTCGCCGAACAGGTAGCAGGGTTCGCCGGGGCCGGCCTTGGCCGCGGTCTCGACCTCCTTGCAGCCCTGCTCCGAGGAGGTGCAGCCCAGGATGGAGCCCACTGCGCCGCTGAAGGCCGGATCGGGGTTCTTCAGCTGCTCGATGTCCTCGGCGCTCAGGCCGCGGATGGTGCTGCAACCCTCGGCGGCCTCACAGTCCTCGGGGGCCAGCGACGCGCAGTCGGCCGCTGGGGCGGGACCATCGGCCGGGGGAGCCGGCTCCTCCACCGGCGGAGGGGCCACGTCGGGGGCGGGGGAGACCGCCGCGTCGGGGCTGGGCTGGGCACAGGCCGAGGCCAGGAGCCCAGACAGGGAGAGAAGGATCACCAAGCCGCGCATGGACGCCTCCGGAGGCAGGGGGGCGCCCAGGATAGCAGAGGCCGCCTACCCTCACCGGCAGCCGCGGGGATCGGTGCAGCGCCCGCTGCTGCTGGTGGTCTCGGCCTGCTCGCTCTGGGACTCGCCACCCTCGAAGGAGCGGCTGGGGATCTCCTGCTCGTCGAGCAGGACCTCGAAGCCCTTGTACAACCCGTCCAGGGCGTAGCCGGTGGACTGCCAGGTGATCTGGTCGGGCGTCGCGATGATGGCCAGCATCAGCTCGCTGCTGTCCGAGGCCATCACGATCACCACGGTGTCCTCGGTCTCGAGCAGGTGGCTGGCTTCCATGTCGGAGGGGTAGCTGTCGAGCCAGTCGCCGAACCAGTCCTGGTCGGGACTGGGCGCGGCGCTCTCCAGCACGTCCACGGGCGGCATCACCAGCAGGTCCACCACTCCGGGCACCGCGTCGCGGCTACCGCTACTGGTCCAGCTGGCGCGGACGCGGCTTTCGATGGTGCTCACGGCGGCTCCGCTGGCGGTCAGCGCAGCGTCGAGATCGATAGCCTCGCCGGTGGCGAAGGCCTCGTCCTGCAACAGGGCCAGCCCCACGGGGTCCAACTGGGACGCGGCCGCAGCCACCAGGGTCCCGGTGCTGTCCCATCCGTCGGCGCTCGAAAACCCGGCAGGCGCCAGCACCGGCGTGCTGAGCTCGAAGGCCAACGCTCCGCCGCCGATGGCCTGGCCCGCGCTGTCCAGGGGCAGGACCTCGAAGGCGTCCGTGCCGCCACTGGTGGTGCCCAGGTAGCCCTCATCGATGCTGCCGGCGTAGCGGTCGGCGCCCAGGGCGGTGGTGGGGAGGGCGAGGGCGAGGGCGATGAGGAGGGTGCGGGTCATGGTGGCTCCGAGAGCGTCAGGGTGTGCCCATAGGGAGAGCAAGCCCCGTGCCGGGCCGACCCGAGGGTGCCCGACCACCTTGCAAGCACCACTATCG
>CAZHIK010000603.1:0-5978 GCA_964532635.1 uncultured Enterobacterales bacterium | reverse complement strand
GGCCCAGGGCCAGCAGCAGCAGCACCCGCAACATGTTCAACGCACCGTTCGCCGGCGGGCCCAGCAGGAACAGGCGGATGTCGTGATCGGAGGTGACGGGGCCGGACCACTCGAGCACCGGATCACCGCCGAAGGTCGGGCGGCTCTCCCAGTCGTAGTAGCTGTCGGCGCTGGGGTTCCAGTTCCACTGCTGCACTCCCGGGCCGGTGTTGGCCACGGAGGTGGGGTCGTACTGCAAGGTGAGGTAGCGGCCTTCGTCGAGCTTGCCCTTCTTCGGGCCGTCGCGGGTGACGCTGATGTCCGAACTCAGCAGGTCATCCAGGCCCAGGCTCTTCTGGGCGTAGTCGCGGCGTTGCTCCATGGGAGCTGTGGCCTGCTGCACCGGCATCCCGTCGCCCTGGACGTAGCCAATGGCCCCGAGGTCCTCTTCCAGCGAGCGCTCCAGCCCGGAGGCGGGAGGGGGCGGTGGTGCGCCCATGAACACGCCCTGATCGGGCACCGAGCTCTGCCAGGGGTGCTCGAGCACGGGGAACAGGCCAGTGCGCACCTGGTCCACCGCGAAGGGCACCAGGATGATCAGCAGGATGGCGCCCATGCACCAGCGCAGGCCCAGGGCGGTCTTGCGGGGCCAGCCCTCGGGGACCCAGCGGTGCAAGCCGACACTGATCAGCAGGAAGACCCAGGCCCAACTGGGGGCCGCACCGTGCTGGCGGGACAGGGCGAGGCCGACCAGGGCCACCGCTGCCCACTTCCAGCCCAGCAGCCGCCCGGCGGCCAGGGCCAGGATCAGCACGTAGAACAGATCGAACAGGTCCCAGTCGTACAGCAGGGAGCCGGGCACCCGGTCCACGCCCGTGGCGGCCAGCAGGCGCCAGCCCGGGGCCAGGTGAAGGGTGGCCCGCAGGCTGTTGACGTCGGTGTCCCAGCCCACGGCGGGCAGGGCGCTGCCGCGGCTCTCGATGCGGGACTCGGCCACCAGGTACAGGTCGGTGTTGCGCAGGGCGATCCCCGGTCGTCCCTGCTCGTCGCGGGTGATCACCAGGTCGCGCCCGCCTTCCACGGCGTGGCCCAGCTCGTAGGGAGACAGCATGGACAAGCCCCAGCTCTGGGCCATGGTGCCGGCGAAGCTGTCGCGGAAGGTGAAGCCTCCGCCGTCGGCGTCCAGCCAGATCTCGCGATCGAGGCTCAGGCGATTGGGTGCGGGCTCGGGCTCGCCTCTTCGTAGCTCCCCGAAGGCCAGCGGCTGATCAGCGGAGACCAGGTAGGTGGCAAGGCCGCGCCACTCGTCGGGCAGGGGTGTGCGGGCGGGGTCCACCGCTGACGGGCCGGTCGGCGCCACGGCCCGTACCTGGTCGTCGGTGGTGACGGCCCAGAACTCCTGGGCGGGCCACGGCGCGGGGAGATCCGGCGCAACCAGGCTGGTGACCGGACCCTCGTGCAGGGACTCGATGGAGACCTCGAAGGTGCCGGCCCGCACCTGGACCACCAGGGAACCGTCGGCGGTGAATCGGGCTGGGAGGTCGGCGCTCAGGCTGACGGGGTGGGTGCCGCCGACGCCCACGGCGCCCAGGTCCACCTCCCGGGCGGAGCCGGAGGCACGCAGGGTGATGCGGGTGTCGGCCCGCAAGGGAACCCCGTCGGTGATGTGACGGGAGACCTCGAGATCCAGCCGTTCCTCGGCGGCCGAGGCGCTGCCACCGGGGCCCAGGCGCAGCAGGCCTTCGTCGTCGATGGCGGGCTGGTCCACCGAGGCGCCGTCCACCGACAGCAGCACGCGGCCGATGGTGGTGGGCAGGGGCAACCCCTGGGGCATGCCGTACCAGGCGTAGCGACCCTCGATCCGGTGGTCGCCGGCGGGCAGGACCACCACGGGCATCCCGCCGAAGTCGAGCACCACGGCCGGAGCACCGTCGGCCTGGACCCGCTGGGGCCAGCGGGCCTGGCCGCCGGGCAGGGGCACGGCGATCTCACGATCGGTGCGGACCGCCAGCTCGAAGCTGCCGCCGGCCTGGTTCAGGTCCAGGCGCAGCTCACCGGGCCAGACGCAGGTGGCGCCGCTGGTGGTGACAGGGCAGCGCAGCTGGGGATGCTCATGGAGCACCCAGCCCACCCAGGGCTGCAGCTCCGGAGGCAGCTCCGCCTCGGCCTGGGCGCGGGGTGCAGCCAGGAGCCAGAGGGCGAGGAACAGGAACACTGGATGGACTACCGAGAGGACCGAACGCGGCATGAAAAGCACCTGAACCCGTTAGGGACCCGCGGAGTGTATCAAGCCCGGAGCGATCCCATGCTCATCGGTCAGCGTGTCCGCCTTCGCGCCATCGAGCGCAGCGATGTCCCCACCTTCGTCCGTTGGATGAACGATCCCGAGGTTCGCGACAACCTGCTGGTGTTCGAGCCCATGTCGACCATGGCCGAGGAGCGCTGGGTGGATGGCATGATCGACCGCCCGAACGACTATGTCTTCGGCATCGAGGCCGGCGAGGACGGTGAAAGCTGGAAGCACATCGGTAACGTCGGTCTGCACGGCATCTGCCGTCACCACCGCCGCGCGGAGATCGGCATCGTGCTCGGCGAGAAGGACGCCTGGGGCCAGGGCTACGGCAGCGAGGCCATGGCGCTGATGATGCGCTTCGCCTTCCACGAGCTGGGGCTGCACCGCATCGAGCTCGAGGTGTTCGAGACCAACCTGCGCGCCATCAAGACCTACCGGGCACTAGGATTCGTCGAAGAAGGCGTCAGGCGCGAGTCGATTTACAAGGGCGGTCGCTTCATCGACGCCATCCACATGGGGGTCCTGCGCCAGGAGTTCGACGCGCGGTTTGGGGTGTAGGCGGCTTCACGAGTGAGGCGCTCCTCGCTCCTCCTTGTCACCCTCCAGACCCGGCTCGGTTGGGCGGTTGTGGCGCTGCATCGGGTTTCGGTTCCGGGTTGCGGCTTACTTCGCGCCGATCAGGGTGGTGGCTGCCGAAGGACGTTGGTGGGCGCTTGATGTCCGGAGAGACGCGCTGTCCTTCTCCGTGCAGTCCCCGCCGGACCCTCCGGTCTCCTCGTCGTCGCTCGTCGCTCGCTGCCACAGCAAGCGCGACGCTCCGCGGGCTGGACCGTGGGGTTGTTTCCTCCAGAAACGTCCTCGCTCGGGTTGCGCTGGTGGTGAGCTGTGAAGCCGTTCCTCACTGCGGGTTGTTTCTTTCGAAAACACCGCCACGTTCCGGCCGCCCGCTGCGCTCCTGCGATCGGGTTTCATCTCCGGATCCCTCTCCTTGGGGGAGAGGGTGGCGCGTAGCGCCGAGTGAGGGGGTAGCCGGGAGCCTCCTCCCGGGTGACGGAATCCCATGCACCGCCTCCTCCTCCTGCTGATCCCCCTGCTCCTCACCGGCTGCGGCGTCCTCTGGGACGCCGGGCTGAGCATCCGCTGTGGCAACAGCGAGGAGTGCGCGACCGAAGGCAAGTGCGGGGTGCGCACCTGGCGTGCTGGTGATCTGGGCTGGCGCTGTGTGGTCGAGTCGGCCATGGACTGCGCCGAGTCCGACGCGTGCCAGGAGCGAGGGGCCTGCGGCTACGATCCATGGGTGAACCCGCGGGCGTGCATCGCGACCGAAGCGGCCCACTGCCGCTACTCCGCAGCATGCCTGCGCGACGGGCTGTGTGGCCTGGACCACGAGGGGCAGTGTGTGCCCAGCGAGCAAGGCTGCCGGGCTTCGGAGGTCTGCCGCGACGATGAGCGCTGTGCCCCGGTGAACGATCGGGCCTGCGGGCGGGCCTGGGCCGACGCTGTGAGCTGGTGCGACGCGCCCTGTGAGCTGGAGGGTGCATGCGAGCGCCAGGAGCTCGAGTGTCGGGCGGTGAGCGAGGCGGACTGTCAGGCGTCCAGGGCTTGTGTCGAGCAGGGGCGCTGCAACCTCGATGAGAGACTCGAGAGCTGCGTGGTGGATCGGCCGGAGGACTGCCAGGGGGCGAACATCTGTCAGGAGGGCCTGGCCGACGGCTCCAAGCTCTGTGTGCAGCACGAGGGCTTGTGCGCCGACGCCCTGAGCGCCTGCGCCCGGGAGCCCCACTGCACCATCCGCGGGGACTGCTTCCCGATGGAGGGCACCTGCGCGCCGATGGACGGCAGCTGCACGGAGACCATCGACTGCGAGGTGCAGGGGCGATGCCAGCACGAAAATCACCTGTGCCTGCCCATGGAGCCCGAGCACTGCAGCGAGTCGCTGGCCTGCGAGGCCTTCGGTCGCTGCGAGCTGGGCACCTGGCTGGTGCAGCAGTGCCACGATGGCAGCGGGGTGTATGGTCCGGCGTACGGCTGCGCGGCGGAGCCCTGTCTGTACGAGGGGCGCTGCCTGCAGGACGCCACCGGGGTGTGCCACACGCCCGAGGAGTTGGGGCTCGAGGACACGCTGCCGCGTCGGCGCGCTCCCCGGGAGCCGGAAGCTTCGGAGCCGTTGCCCGCGGTGGAGGGGCGCGGATTGCGAGCTTCCCTGGATCGCCAGGAGCTGACCTTCACCCACGCGCTGACGGCGACCCGAGGGGGCCAGGGCCGCTGGGTGCTGCTGGCGGACGGGCCCGTGGACTGCGCTCAGCTCGAGGTGGCGTCACCGCCCGAGGAACTCAGCTGGGTGCACGCCAGCCTTGCGCCGGGTCTGGGCTCGAAGCGCCACCCTGGAGTCACCCGCGCGGCCTGGGGCCTGGCGGGTCAGGGGGGCAGCGCCAACGGCAACGGTGATGTGGGGGTGGGCGTGGTAGCCGGTGGGCGCGTGGCCTTCCATGTGGACTATCGGCTGATGAGCAGCTGGTTGTGGCTGGATGGGGCCATGGACGTGCACGACTGCGGGGATCTCGATCCCGTCACCCGGCCGCGTCCCCAGGAAGGGCTCGAGGTGGAGCTGGAGGGTGAGCGCGTTCCGGTCGCCATGGCCATCGTCGACACCTTGTTCGAGGAACCCGTCCTGGTCCTGGCCAGCCAGCCGGTGACCTGCAGCTGGCGCCACTGGCAGCGGGGCGAGCCGGACCTGTTCGTGATCGTGCACGCCGATGGGGACGCGGAGGTCGAGGGCGCGAGGGTCGCGGGCTCTCGGGGGGTGTTCGGTCGCGGCGAGCCGCTGGAGTTTGGAGAGGCGGGCCCCAACGACGAACTGGACGTCGCGGTGCGCTTCGATCCGGAGCGGAGCAACCCGTCGCTGCGGGTTGTGGGCACGGCGCGGGCGGTGGACTGTCGGGATTGACAGGTCGGCCGCGGCCGATGTAGGGGCGGGGTTTATCCCCGCCCGCTGATACCGTGCTTCGGGAGGGGGTAAACCCCGCCCCTACATCTCCTCCCGTCTCCGCAATCTCCACCCCCAGAACAGCGGGAAGATCACCAGCGCGGTGCCGCCCAGGCGCTTCTCGATGGCGATCTGCACCTCGCGGGCGCAGCCGAAGCCGCAGTCGTCGCCGCTGTCGGTGGTGGCGGTGACGGTGGTGGTGTCGGGCTCGGAGCTGGACGTGCTGTCGCTGACCACCAGGTTGATCTCGTAGGTGCCCTCGAGGTCGGCCACGAAGCTGGGGCTGACGGAGGCGGGGTTCGAGATGGTGGCGGTGCTGCCGGAGGGCAGCAGGCGGAAGGCCCAGCTGTAGGTCAGGGACTCACCGTTGGGATCGTAGGAGGCGGAGCCGTTGAGGTACGCGGTGTCCCCCACATCGACGGTCTGGCTGTTGCCGGCGTTGGCCACGGGCAGCTCGCCGGAGCCCTCGGCGGTGATGCGGACGGTGTCGGGGACGCTGGTGTGGACCCCGTCGTCCACCGTGAGCCCGATGTCGTAGTCACCGGGCATGTCTGGGATGAACATGGGGTCGGCGAAGGTGGGATTGACCAGGGTGACCCCTGATCCGCTGGGGGCCGACAGCAGCTCCCAGTCGTAGTCGAGGTCCTCGCCTTCGGGATCGTAGCTGCTGAAGCCGTCCAGCTCGACCACCTCGTCCACCACGACCAGCTGATCGTCGCC
>CAZHIK010000602.1:0-5982 GCA_964532635.1 uncultured Enterobacterales bacterium | reverse complement strand
CTCCGTGATGACAATCCGTGCGGACGAACTCGTAGGCGGGGCGGTGGGAGAGGGTCGCCGTGCAGGAGAGCGAGAGCTCGAAGCCTCCGGAAGCCACGGGCTCGACGCTGGCGAAGGCACCCTCGAGCACGGAGCGGTGGTTGTCGGGCTCCCGCAGCCATGCGAACACGGTCTCCCGGTCGATGCCGGTGAGGGTGGTGTCACAGGTAATCACAGGCATCGGCTTCCTCCGGGGCCGGTGACGATAGCACGACCGGGGGGGCGAGCCTCACGTCCCGGGAGGGGCTAAGTGCTCGGCCGGAGCCCCCATGGAAGCCCTGGCCGTCATCCCCTACTACCACCTGCCCGTCTGGGAGCTGGGGCCCATCCCCATCGATCCCTGGGCCACCCTGGTCTGCATCGGCTTCGTGCTTGGCCTCGAGGTCGCCCGCGCACGGGGAATCCGCACGGGCCTGAAGGTGCGTGACATCGTCGATGGCGTCGTCGTCATCGTGGGCATGGGCTTTCTGGTGGGTCACCTCGTCTTCGTGCTGGCCTACCACCCCGAGCGCCTCGAAGAACAGGGCATCATGGCCCTGCTGCATGTCTGGGCCGGCTTCTCTTCCTACGGCGGCTTCATCGGCGCCGTGCTCGGCACCATCCTCTTCTTCAAGGTGCTCCGGAAGCGGCCCTTCTGGCCCCACGCCGACGCCGTGATGTTCGGCTTCCCCTTCGGCTGGTTCTTCGGCCGCCTGGGCTGTGCTGTGGTCCACGACCACATCGGCATGCCCACCGAGTTCTTCCTCGCGGTGGACTTTCCGGACATCGGGCCCCGCTACGAGCTGGGCCTGTACGAAGCCGTGTGGACTCTGGTGATCGCCATGGCCTTCTGGTGGCTGGCACGCCGCAACCGCGTCCCTGGCTTCTTCGTGGTGTTGTGGTGCCTGATGTACGCCCCGGTGCGCTTCGGGCTCGACTTCCTGCGAGCCACCGACCTCCCCGGCTCGGATCCCCGCTACTGGGGGCTCACGGCGGGACAGTACGGCAGCGTCGCGATGCTCGCGGCCGGCCTGCTCGTCTGGGCCTTTGTGGTGCGGGGCACACCCGCCATACAGGGCCCCGTCGCCCCCGCTGGCGAGCCTACCCCCGAGTGAGCACCGCCAGGCTCTCCACGTGGCTGGTCAAGGGGAAGAGGTCGTGCAAGGAAAGCCTGGACAGCCGGTAGCCCTGCGCATGCGCGGCCTCGAGGTCACGCGCCAGAGAGGGGGGGTGGCAGGAGACCAGCACGATGCCGCGAGGCCGGGTGGCGCAGACCGCCTCCATCGCGGGGCCGGCACCGCGGCGAGGAGGGTCCAGCACCGCCACGTCGAAGAAGCGGCTCCCCGGCTGCAGCCGGTAGGCGTCCTCGCGAGCAACCTCGAGGGCCAAGCCCAGGCGGGCGGCGTTGGCCCGCGCGTCCCGGACCGCGCCCGGGTGAGACTCCACCAGCTCCACGCCCACCCCCTGGGCTGCCAGTGGCAGTGAGAGGTTGCCCGCGCCACCGAACAGGTCCAGGACCCTGGCAGGCTCCAACTCCATCACGGCTTCGACCACCTCGCGAACGAGCACCTGATTGGCCTCGAGGTTGACCTGGAAGAAGCTGGTGGGACCGACCTCCAGGTCGATGGACCCCAGTGGCAGCCTGAGCCGGGGCTCACCCAACACCGACTTGGTCTGAAGGCTGGCGGCCCCATCCGGGAGGAGCGCTGGGTGCAGCAGCGCAGCAAGGCGGCCCAGGGCCCCCTTGGGCACGCGTCCGGAGAACACGGCCACGACGCGGGAGCCGTCGCTTCGCAGCTCCACCCGCTCGAGGAATCGGCAGAGCTCGGCGTCCTGACCCAGCTGCGCTTCGAGGCGTGGCACCAGCGCGACGATCTCCGGGCGTGCCATGGCTTCGATGGGAGGCTCCATCGTGTCGTGGCTGCCGGGGCGAGACATCATCAATCGCCCGTTGGCCTCGACCCGCAGAGCGATCCGAGCCCGCGCACCCAGCCGACGCGGCGAGGGCAGGGGAGGGGGCACCGGGTGCTCGAGTCCACGGGCCCGCAGCGCCCGCACCACACGCTGACGTTTGTGCTCCAGCTCGGCGTCGCGATCCAGGTGCATCAGATCGAGGATGAGCTCCTCGATCCCTGCATCGGGGCGGCCACGTGGCCTGGCGCGTCGCCTGGACATCGCCCCTGGCTATCGGGCTGGCGCCCGCGCGTCTTCCCTCCGCGGCCCACCGTGATAGCTTGCCTCCCCTGAACCAGGCTGCGCCACGCCCTTCGAGGAGGCCCAATGATCCGCTACGAGAGCACCCGAGCCCGCCCGGTCGTGTCACGCATGGAAGGCGCCATCGTCGGGAAGTTCGACGACTTCCAGTTCGACATCCGCACCTGGGGCATCTACGGATACCGCCTGCGTTCCTCGAGCATGTTCGGTCGGGCTGGCGGCATCCTCGCCGAGGATCTCGATCAGGTCGGCCGCGACGTTGTCTTCATCACCAGCGAAGATCGCGTCCAGTGGACCGGTGGCAGCCGCAACCCCGAGGACGGCCGCGCCTGGGCGTCACGCTACCTCGGCACCAAGGTCATCTCCCGCGATGGCACAGCCCTGGGCGAGGTCGACGATCTGGTCTTCTGCGCGCGTGACGACACCCTCGTGGCGCTCATCCTCTCCGGCGAGCGCATCGTGGAGCTCGGCCGTCACGTGGCCACCGGTTCGGCTGCGGTGGTCATCGAGGACGCCTCGTACGCGGTCCCCATCCCCTCCGAGGAAGACCACGAGAACCCCACGGGCTGGTGGGACAGCGTGCGCAAAGCCTTCTCCAACAAGTCCGGCCCTGCCGATGAGGACGAGCAGGAAGGCGGCGAAGAGTAGAGCCCGGATCAGGCTCCGGTGAGGGACCTGGCGCGGGCCAGGATGTCCCGTGGTTCGGCCATGGCGCCCGGACCTTCGTCTCCGCAGGCCAGGCGCTTGCTGACAGGATCGACACAGTGGAAGCGACCCAGGCCGTCCAACCAACCCATGTTGCGCTGCACGACGGGGTTGAGCCACATGTGGGTGTTCATGGCGGGGGCCAGGACCACGGGGGTTGCGGATGGGACGGCCATGAGCAGGGTGGACACCGCGTCGTCGGCCAACCCCGCGGCGAGCTTGCCGATGATGTTGGCGGTCGCAGGGGCCACGACGACCACGTCGGCCCACTGGGCCCAGGCGATGTGGTCGATGTCCCCAGAGGGGGAGTCCTGGAACACGTCGGTGTAGACAGGCTGAGAGCTCAAGGCCTGGAAGCTGATGGTCCCCACGAAGCGGGTGGCGTTCGAGGTCATGGCCACCCGCACCTGGCAGCCGGCCTTGACGGCCTTGCTGACCAGATCGCAGGCCTTGTAGGCGGCGATGCCGCCGGTGACGCAGAGCAGCAGGTTCATGGGGACGCTCCGGTGACCGCGCCGTCGACGGCGGGGATGGTGGGCAGCTCATCGACCGTGGAGGAGACCAGAAACTCCCGGTAGGTCTCGGCTGCATCGTAGTCGTCGAAGATGGCGAAGTGGCCATGGTCGCCGTACTGGGCCAGACCGGCGGTGATGCTTCCGTCGCCGTAGCCCTCGACGTTGCCGCTGGCGGGGCGCGCTTGGGGCTCGAGCCCTCGCAGGTCGTGGGCCAGCGAAGCGCTGGCCACTTCGTCCAGCAGCGGTACCCGGGCGGCTGCCGCCAGGGCCTCGGTGGTCTGGTGGGGAGTGTAGCTGTCGAGCACGCCTTCGCTCATGGCCACGTGGATCGGCGATGCCGTCCATGCGGGATCGTCGTGGAACCAGAACGGCGCATAGTTGATGGGATCGGTGACGTCCGAGAGCCACTGCACCAGGGCCACCACGGGGTGGAAGGTGTCGACGCTCTCCTCCTCGTCGAGGTCCAACAGGGCCTCGAGCAGGGCGGTGAGATCGGCGCCCTCCTCCCGGTAGACCAGGGTCTGGCCCAGCCCGCCGCCAGCCCCGGAGAGGAACATGGCCTGCAGGTGCTCCCCGAGGAACGGACCCGCCAGCGAGCCGGAGATACCCCCCTGGGAGTGCCCCAGAAAGACCATGCGATCCGTGTCCATCCGAACGACGACATCGGGGAGCACGAACACCGGACTGGCGCTGATGGCAGCGGCCAGGAAGACCTGGTCGAGCCCCCCCTGCCGGAAGTTGCCCCGCGCCGCGTCGGGATTGAGGATGTTGAAGGAGTGGAACTCGGCGTCGGTGCTGTCGGTGGCTCGCAGGCCGTGGAGGGGTTGGTCGATGCCCAGTCCCACGAAGCCCTGCAGTGCGAGCACGTTGGCGACCTCGAGCCCCAAGCCGCTTCCGGCGTAGCTGATGTAGTCCCCGCCCGTTCCGTGGCTGTAGATGTACAGCGGCCAACCATCCTCGGGCTGGCTGGAGCCGGTGGGCACCGCGAGGGAGTAGCGGATCCACTCCCAGGCGTAGGGACGAGGCTCCCCCGAGGGGTTGCGGTACAGGCCCCCGCCCTCGGTGGCATAGGGCCGCTCGCCCTCCTGGAACAGCGGCGCGAAGGTCCAGCCCTCGTAGAGGTCGTAGCTGGAGAAACTCTGGAGCAGCTCGAGGGGCTCTGTGAATCCGGTCAGCTCCAGATCCCGCTGGATGTAGAGAGCGTACTCGGCCATCTCCGCGACGGGATCCTGGGTGGTGAACACCGTGGCGACACCAACGCTCTCGATGTCGACGCCGATCTGGAACAAGGTCTCCTGGAGAGGGGCGTAGACGTCGTGATCCGGGTGGGAGCTCTCCCAGACCTCGGAGTAGGCCTCGCCGACCCCCACTACGGGCTCACGTACGACCAGAGCGTAGGTGGTGGCGGGGCGCAGGGGGAAGCCGTAGACGGGGCGCACGGCGAGCAGGTTTTCGGCCTGGAACTCGGTGCGCTCGGGCTGCCAGGACCACTCGATGGGGAACAGCTCCCCGCGATGGGGACTGTCGTGATCCACGTCGAGGAGCAGCACGGTCGAGCCTGTGTCCATACTCTCGTCTGGATCGGGCAGCAGCTCGGTGTCGATGGCGCGCTGGAAGCGGATGTAGACGGGGGAGTTGTTTCCGAAGCCCCCCTGTCGCTCGGCCACTGCGGAGTAGCTGTCCACCAGCTCGAAGTCCTGGCGATGCGGGAAGCCCTCCATGTCCGGTCGACCGCTGCCTCCCCGTCTCAGGTCGCTGGGCCAGGGCCTGTCGAAGAAGTCATCACCTCCGAGCACCGGCAGAGGCCCCTCCGCCGGCGCGCACGCGGGGGTGAGGCCGGAGACCACGATCAGGGCGGCGATCCCGCGCGGGGGGAAGGGGAGCAAGCTCACTCCTATCGAGTGTCTCGGGGATGGTAGCGGGGGCGGGCCGTGAGTGCCAGCACGAGGGATATCGCGCCGACGCGGCCACCGTCCGAGAGCGTGCCCAGCGCAGGCCCGCTCATTCGCAGCTTGCTCGGCCCAGGACGAGCGTGCCTCCACAAGTTGACGAAGTGCGGACGCCAGGGGGACTTCAGCACCTTGATCGGGGGGGGGGGCGAGTGCTATGAGATTTGCCTGCATGCTCGCAGGTGACGGTAGCGAGACAAGCCCGCGAGCCGCTGAAATCGAGTCCAGGAGAAGCCGGAACATGGCCAGGAAAGACAAGAAGAAGAAGGATCGCCCCGTCGATGAACCTTCCCATGACGCGTTCGATGACATCGAAGCCGACTTCTTCGCCATGGGTGACGAGGCTGGAGAAGAGGACCTAGGCTGGGGCGAAGAGTGGGACGACGGCGTTCCCGGCGCTGCCGGAGCCGTCTCCGAGGACTTCAGCTCCCTCGAGCCTCCCGAGCCAACCGCCGAGGACGCGGACACCGAAGCCGTCCAGGCTCCCACCGAGCCCGCCGCGGCACCGGAACCCGAGCCCGAGCCGGAACCCGAGCCCGAGGTCCTACAGACCGTCCCGGAGCCGGAACCCGAACCCGAGG
>CAZHIK010000601.1:0-5988 GCA_964532635.1 uncultured Enterobacterales bacterium | reverse complement strand
AGGCGGAAGTAGAGATCCTCGCGGAACAGGCCGTCGGCAACGTCCTGGCTGAGGTCCCGGTTGGTGGCGGCCACCACGCGCACGTCGGGGAAGCTGGGGTGGTTGCTGCCCACCCGGCGCACCTCGCCGCTCTCGAGGGCCCGGAGCAGCTTTGCCTGCAGCGCGGTGGGGATCTCACCGATCTCGTCGAGGAACAGGGTGCCGCCGTCGGCGGCGTGGAAGGCACCATCGCGCCGGGCGGCAGCGCCGGTGAACGCGCCCTTTTCGTGACCGAACAGCTCGGACTCGAACAGGCTGGCGCTGATGGCGGCGCAGTTGAGAGCCACGAAGTGCCCCTTGCGGCTGGGGGCGGTGTCGTGAAGCCCGCGCGCCGCCAGCTCCTTGCCCGTGCCGCTCTCGCCCTGCAGCAACACCGGCACAGGGTGCGGGGCCATGCGGCGCAGCAGACCGAATACCCGCCGCATCGCGGCGGAGACGCCGATCATGGTGCCGAAGGAGTCGGCCTCGAGGGTCTCGTGGTCGGTGACGGGCACGACCCTGAACTCGCAGCCGCCGGCGCAGAACCCCTCGCCTGGCAGAAGGGGAAACAGCCCGCGGACCCGCTCGCGGTCCACCGTGACGGCACCGGCTTCGGGCTGCACGATCAAGCGGCCTCGGTTGACCAGGAGCCGGAAGTGGTGGGGCAGCAAGCCAGCATCGTCCAGGGCCAGATCGCTGGGGGCGGCCCCCACCGAGAGATCCACCGACGGTAGCGGCAGGGTCGTGCCTGCGCTCGGCCCCTCGCAGACCTGCAGGGCCAGCTTGAGCACTCCGAGGCCTCCAGCATCGGCACAGAGCAGCTGCTCGTGGCTGCCGTCGCGCACGGCCTGCGCCGTGGGCTCGGCCTCGGCGCCCTCCCGGAGCACCAGCTCGAGCTCGAAGTTGCCCACGCCCACCCGAGCACCGTGCTGGAGCACGGCTCGATCTACGGGTGCGCCATCGACAAAGGTGCCGTGCCGGCTCTGATCCACCACCACCCAGTCTCCGCCGCGCAGGCGCTCGAAGTAGCAGTGCACGCGGCTGACCCGCTCGTCGGGCAGTGCGAGGTCGCAGTGGTCGGCGCGGCCCACCAGAAAGCGTCCTTGGCCCAGACGAGACTCGATGAGCTTGTGCCTGCCCTGATAGATGCGGAGTGATGCCATGTGAAACGCCCGATCCCTGCTGTGGAGACCGTGAGCCTAACCCGTGCGGGTTCCGCTTCCCGACCGGGATCCTGCTCGCGCTGCTGCTCCCCCTCCTGGTCGCCTGCCCCCAGGCCGTCCACCGGGTCGACGACCACCTGCTGGGGCGCGTCAGCTTCGCGGTGGAGCCGGGCTGGGAGGTCACACGCAACCACCGCTTCATGGGCAGCCACCACGTACAGCTCTCCCCCGACCCGCCCACCTCCGTGCTCACCGTCGATCTGGTGCGCACCGGCCCAGGGGGCGACGAGCTGCCCCTGGACCTCGTGGCAGAGGGCGTCGTGGGTGAGCTGGGCCGGAAGATGGGGATGCGCACCGTCGCCACCCACGAGCACGAGATCGTGGTCGACGGTCGGAGGGCCATCGCGCTGACCGGCAGCCGCCACCACGGCCCTCACAGCACGGACTTCACCGCCTGGGTCGCGCGCACGCCCCGGCACTTGCTGATAGTCCTGCTCCAGACACCTCCCGGAGAGCTACCCCAGCACACACGGCTACTGCAGCGCTTGCTCGAGACCCTCGAGCTGCCTCAGGAGCCCCCGCCCCCAGACACCCTCGACGGAGCCTGACCATCAGCGAAGACCGCCAGCGCACCCGCACCCTCGTGGTGGTGGCCACCCGCGAGCGCACCCGCGGGCGGGCGGTGCTGGAGCTGGCCGAGCCCGACGATCCCAGCACACGCTTCACCCTCTGGCCGGGGCTCCCCCCCCCAGAAGGCCCACTGCATCCCTCCCTGGCTCCACGCATCCTCTCCGGCCGAGCCCAGGGCGAGCCCATCTGGCTCGAGGCCCGCCCCCCGGGAGCACCGCTGAATCACATCGCACCCATGCTCGAGCCCATGCACGTGGCTCTGGTGCTGCTGGACTGTTGCGAGGGGCTGGCTGCGCTGCACGACGCCGGCAGGGTCCACGGCGACGTCAAGTCCAAGCGGGTGGTGCTGGGCGAGGGCGGCTACGCCACCCTGGTTGGCGTAGGCCAGCGCCAGGCCCACCCCGAGGAAGACCTCGCCGCCCTGATCCGCCTCGGGCGCACCCTCTGCGGCAAGGGGCCCGCGCTCCGCCTGCCCGACGTCGCCCCCGCCAGCGCTGAGGTGCTGCACCAGCTCCTCGAGCGCCAACTCGAGGAGCACGACCAGGACGCCCTGCGCGACGAACTGGCGGCCCTGTGCCTGCGCGAGAAGGCCACCATCCCCGAGGAGCCCACCATGCTCCAGGTGGTGGTGGAGCACATCCAGGGCAAGCGCGGCCGCGTGGACGAGCTGCTTCCAATCCTCGGCCCCGAGACCGAACGCACGGGCAGCCAGGTCAGCTGGAGTGGCTCGGAGGGCGAGGTCACCCGGGAGACAGCCCGCGAGTCCACACAGGCCGCCATCGAGGGCACCGGCTCCCTGGATATCCAGGCCGACCACCTGGGGTGGCGCACCCAGCTGCTGGCTCGCATCCTCGCACCCCTGGAGCAGCACGGGACCACAGCCCGGCTCACGGGCGAGCAGGAGCGCGCGAGCGAAGCGGTGAAAGCCCTGGTGCTCGACAGCCCCATCGATCCGCTGGCGTTCGCTGGCGAGCTCCCGCCTGACGTCCCACCCGGCCCCTCCCGCGGGGTCATGGCCCGAGACGTCAGCGTCACTCAGGTCTTCCGCGCACGAAACACCCAGATCGAGCGCGAGCCCCCCCCGGCCGCGCCCTCGAAGCTCCGCCGATGGGGGCCCCGTGTGCTGGCCATGGCGCTGATGATGGTGGCCTTCCTCGTCGGTGCCGTGGTGGGATCGGCCTTGCTCTACTTCTATGGCTCGTTCTGATGTCGGCTGAGGTCAGAACCGTCCAAGACGACGTGCTGCAGCGGCTCAGGGGCAGCTTCAGGCGGGTCCCCCCCGTCACGACCACCCTGGTGGTCGCGATCACCCTGATCCACTTCGTGGTGGGCCTGGACGACTGGCTGGTGGGACGGACCCTCTTCGACGGCCGGCAGGCGGGCCTGTACGACGCGCTGCTTGGCGCACGCTCCACAGGAGGGGCCCTGCTGTGGGGTGCCAACGAGATCGAGCGCGTGGCCGCCGGGGAGCTGTGGCGGCTGCCGGCCTCCGTGTTCCTCCATGCCGACCTGCTCCACCTGTTCCTCAACATGCTGGCCTTGTTCGGCCTGGGGCGCCTCTGCGAGGCGGTGTACGGGCCAGCGCGCTTCCTCTCTCTGTTCCTGCTCACCGGCCTGGCGGGTGCGGCCCTGTCCTTCCTGGGCCGCCTGCCCACCATCGATGAACTGGGGGGCGCCTCCATGTCCGTGGGCGCCAGCGGGGCGGTCTTCGGGCTGATGGGCGCCGGTGTGGTCTACGGCCGGCGCTTCCGCCAGCAGCTCCCCCGGCCCATCGCACAGATCTTCGGGCGCGGGCTGATGCCCTGGATCATCCTCAACGTGTTCATCGGCATCACCGTGCCCCGCATCGACAACCTGGGCCACATGGGAGGCCTGTTCAGCGGGGCCCTGCTTGCCCTGGTGCTCGGCTCCCCGGTGATCCCCGGCGCTGAGGGGGGCCGCCGCACCGCTGTGGTGCTCACCTTCGCCATGGCCCTGATCCTGGGTTGGACCTTCGTCTCCATGGGCATGGGCCGCTTCGGCGGCTAGGTCGCGCCCGTGACCGCGGACCTCTGGCCGCTGCCGATCCTGATCCTCGGCCTGCTGGCCGCGGTGGGGCTGCTGTGGGGGATGCTCCTGCGGGAGCGCGGCCGCGCCTCGAGGGCCAGTCAGCGAAGGGTTCGCCGCGCCCAGCGCGCCGAGGCCGACGCAAGGGCCCTGCTCGAGGCCCACGGCTTTCGGGTGCTGGAGGAGCAGTGCCGGGGGCGCTGGCCCGTGGAGGTGGACGGCGAGGAGCACCGGGTGGAGGTGATCGCCGATCTGCTCGTGGAGCGCGACGGCTGGCGCTTCGTGGCCGAGGTCAAGTCGGGGGACCTCGCGCCGGATCCCCTGCGCCCGGCTACCAGGCGCCAATTGTTGGAGTACCTGCTGGCATTCGAGCCGGACGGGCTCCTGCTGGTCGACATGAGCACCGAAAGCATCCACGAGATCGTCTTTCCCCGCCTGGAGGAATAGCGAAAGCGTCGAATCCGGCTAAGTCCTTTGTGGACCCACACATCCTGGATCTTCCTCGATGCTCTCCGCACTCGCCCTCACCGCGCTTCTCCTGCCCCGCTCCGCGGACGCCGGTTGCCCAGCCGACCTGGCGACGCTGCGCACCGACATGGGAACCGCGCGCATGGCCTACGCCGACGAGGACCTCGAGGCCCTGCGCCAGGCGGTGGCCTCGGTCGATGAGGACCTGGGCTGCCTCACCGAGCCCGCCACTCCCGACGACGCCCTGCAGGCCCACGTGGTCCACGCCCTGGGTTGGTGGCTGATGCGCGACGAAGAACGGGTGGCCTTCGCCCTTCGTGGTGCGTTCGCGGTGGATCCCACCTTCATCCCCGGCGACGACATCGCTCCCGCGGGCTCCAGGCTGATGGTGCTCTACACCCGCGTCCGCGATGAGGGCACCGGCCTGTCGGCCCCCGCGAGCGACAAGCTCCGTCTGGACGGCTTCGACGGCATCCAGGCGGTGCCCATGGAGCGCGCTGCCCTGGTCCAGCGCGAGGGCGAGGACGGCCTCGAGACCTTCTACCTCACCCCCGACGGCGTCCCGACGGCTCTGCTCGGAGACGTACCCTACGGCTGGCGCAGCGAGGGCAAGTACCTGGTGCCGGTGCCAGAGGAGCGGCGAGTCCTCGACGAGCTGCTGGACCTGGCCAGAAGGGGCGAGAACGTCCCCTGGATCTCCGCCAAGATGAACGAGCAGGGCCTCCTGATGGGGGCCGAACCGTGGAACACCCGCCGGGTCAAGCAGCAGCTCGACGTGCTCGAACAGGGCGGGCTGCGGCACACCCGCAAGCGCCGCCGCGCCGGCCTGGTCGAGATCTCACCGATCGCCCTCCAGCCCCACGACTAGCAGCGGCCGTTCTACGATCGATAGCTCCTGCGAGGCCGATTCGAGCCGCGCCTCCCCGGAGAGCCGAAAGCTGATAGCTGACAGCTGACGGCTCCCCTGGCCCGAAGCTTGCATTACCCCGTGGCGACCCCTCCCAGGAGCTCGAGCATGTCCCGCACCCCCGTTGTCGTTCTCGGCGCCACTGGCATGGTGGGCCAGCGCATCGTGCAGCGCCTGGCCGACCACCCGCAGCTGCGGGTGGTCGGCGTGGCCGCGTCGGAGCGCTCCGCCGGCCGCCCCTACCGCGATGCCTGCACCTGGCGCCTCCCGGGCGTGCCCTTCGGCGAAGTCGGTGACCTCGAGGTGCTGCCCTGCCAGCCGAAGCTGATGCCGGAGCGGGCCCGGGTGGCCCTGTCCGCCCTGGATCGCGTGCCCGCCCGCGGCATCGAGGCCGCCTTCCGGGATGCGGGCTGGGCCGTGGTGTCCAACGCCTCGGCGTGGAGGGAGGATCCCCAGGTGCCTCTGGTGATCCCCGAGGTCAACGCCCACCACCTGCGCCTGATCTCGGCCCAGCCGGGCTCCGGCTACATCGTCACCAACCCCAACTGCTGCGCTATCCCCCTCGCCCTCACCCTGGCCCCACTCCACGCCCGCTGGCCGGTCCGCGCGGTGGTCACCGCCACCTGGCAGGCGGTGTCCGGGGCCGGCTACCCCGGGGAGTCATCCTGGGACATGGTGGGCAACGTCCACCCCCACAGCGCCCGCGAGGAGTCCAAGCTCGAGAGCGAGCCCCTCAAGATCCTCGGTAGCACCGAC
>CAZHIK010000600.1:0-5997 GCA_964532635.1 uncultured Enterobacterales bacterium | reverse complement strand
GACTCGAAGATGTTCCCGTTGATGATCCTTCCTCTCCTCGGGGCCCTCCGGGCCCAGGAACCCGCGGTGGGAGAGCGCAGCGCCAGCGTCCACGATCTGATGCGCGCCGCCACCCCGGAGCAGGTGCTGGCTTGCGGCGACGATCTCGACTGCCTGGTGCTGGCGTACGAGCAGTTCGTCCCCGCGGTGCCCGGCCAGGTCGGCCCGGGCAGCCCCCACTTCGACCTCGAGGTGCTCTACACGGCCAAGCGCTTCGAGCAGGGGTTGGCCCTGACCCAGCAGCGCCTCGCAGAGCAGCCCGACGACCTTGTCCTGGCCTGGATGGAGGCCCGCTTCTACTACGAGCTGGGGGAGCTGCACGGCGAGGACTTCGACAAGGAGGCCTGGTACCAGCAGATGCTGGACCGGGTCGAAGCCGCCATGGCCCGGCACCCCGACGATCCCCACCTCCTCTTCCTGCACGGCCTGGCCATGGGGCGCCTGGGCACCACCCGGGGTGTGTTGTCCACCCTGTTCTACGTGGACGATGTGGAGGCTGCCTGGCTGGCGGCCGAGGCTGCGGGCACCCAGTACGCCAGCCTCGGGCTCGAGGAGCACCTGCCCTGTGACCACGCGCTGGTGCTGGGCATCTTCTACCGCATCATCCCCGACTCCTGGGTGATCGAGCTGATCACGGGCACCCGTGGTGATCTGGACAAGTCCCTGGCCTACCACGAGGCATCCTGCGCCTGCTCCCCGAACCGCATCCGCAGCCTCATCGAGCGGTCGGTGAGCGAGCTGTGCATCGGCCACGAGCGTCAGGACGCCGCCACGCTGGCGCGGGGGCGCGCCACCCTCGCCCACATCCGCTCGCTGCCCCCCAGCCTGCCCACCGACTTCATCGACCAGGAGCACGCCGCGCTGCTGGCGGCCCACCCCGAGCTGGCCTGCGGCTACTCCCGGGACGGCCTCCAGGAGCTTGACACCCAGGGGCTCGAGGCGACGAGGGCGGGCGGGGACTGATCGGGGCCGAGCCCCCCTGGCGGTCTCCGGCCCAGCTGCGAGCTGGAGTACAGGCTCGGAATCGCCGTCGAGGACCTCGAGCCCTTCCGCAGTTCGCCCGCACCCACCTTGCGAGTAGACAAACGATCGGTCTACCCTTGACTCCGGCTCACACCCAGCTGACCGAGGAGTTGGACCCCATGCGCACCATCCCCCTCCTCGTCGCCCTCTCCCTCTTGCTTCCGGCCTGTGGCGACGAGCTCGAGGGCAACTGCGGTGATGGCCTGGACGACGATCAGGATGGGCTGGTGGACTGCGATGATCCGGACTGCTCGGGCCAGGCTGTCTGCACCGAAGAGGACACCGGCTGTGAACCGCTGACCTGGTACCAGGACAGCGACGCGGACGGCTTCGGCTCGGAGACCACCACCCAGGCCTGCTCCCAGCCCAGCGGCTACGTGGACGACTCCAGCGACTGCGATGACACGGACGCAGCCATCCACCCCGACGCGGACGAGGTCTGCGATGGTGCGGACAACGACTGCGACGGCAGTGTGGACGGAGAGGACGCGCTGGACCCCCTCACCTCGTACCAGGACGCCGACGTGGACGGCTACGGCGACGCCACCGTGACGCAGTGGAGCTGCGACCCACCCAGCGGCTACGTCTCCCAGGCCGACGACTGCGACGACTCCGATGCCGACAGCTACCCCGGGGCCCCCGACACCTGCCACGACGGCGTGGACCAGGACTGCTCGGGTACGGATGCAACCTGCACGCTGTGGGGAGAGATCGATCTCGACACACAGGCCGTCGGATGGAGCGACAGCGACGACTCCCTCGGTGCCACGGGCATGGCGGTCGCCATCGGCGATCACCTGGACGAAGACGGGCGCTCGGAGCTGCTGGTCTCCACGCCCTACTACGAGTTCGGCAAGCTGATGTCTCGCCTCTGGATCGTGCCGATCCGCTCTGGCGTCAGCGGGGGGAGCCTGTCGATGGCGGGGAGCGTAGACGGCGCCTACGCCATCACCGGGATCCAGCTCCGGGACGGGGCGGGCATGTACAGCAGCTCCGGCATCGGTGACTTCGACGGCGATGAGCAGGCGGACCTGGTCGTGGGCTCTCCAGGGTGGGAGTCCTCGGGCCTGGGGACCTACAGCGCCGACGACGACGAAGGCCGGGTCTACCTGGTCGAAGGCCCCATCGAGGCCGGCGCGCTCGACGAGCTCGCCGACGTCGTGATCGAGGGCGACCAGCCCATGGACCGGCTGGGCTACCTGGTGTACGCGGTGGGTGACGTGGACGGTACGGGCGCCGACGACCTGGTGGTCACCTCGGATCGCAACCTGGACACGCTGCTCTTCTCGGATCCCCTTCTCGGGCCCACGACTGCCTATCCAGCGGACGCCCTGGCCAGCTTCGAGGGCCTGCAGACGGCGTCCCAGGCCACCGACCTGAACGGGGACGGACTGGCCGACCTTTGCATCGGTAGCGGCGTCGTACAGGTCTACTGGGGACCCATGACCGCCGAGGGGGACCTGAGCGGGGACGACGCGGATCTCGTGATCACCGGGACCGGCTCTCCAGCCCAGACCGGCGACGTGGACGGCGACGGCCTGCCGGACCTGCTGCTCCGCGTCCCCTACGCCACGGTGGGGGATGACTCCAACACCGGCGTGGCCGACCTGGTGACCGGTGCCTCGCTGGCGGAGCTGGTGGCGTCCTCGCAGACAGAGGCCGCTATCGACGAGGTGCTCCATGCCCGAATCCAGGGCGACGTCGCGGATCAGTTCCTGGCGGCGTCGGGGCTCATCGTCGGAGACACCAACCACGACGGCTTCGCCGAGCTGGCCGTCGGCTCCTCCTACGACGACGTCGGCAGCGCGAACGCGGGCGTGGTGTACCTGTTCTTCGGCCCCGTAGCGGGGATCCTGTCCGCCTCCGACGATGCCGACGCTACCATTCGCGGCTCGGCCGAGAGCGAGAGCTTGGGCTACAGCCTCGCTGGAGCGGACATGGACGCCGATGGGGCCGCCGACCTCGTGGTGGGTGCCCCAGGCCGCTGGGCGAGCGCCGGCGGAGCCCTGCTGCTCTTCGGAGGCGGGAGCCCATAGCCCGGATCTCTCACCAGCCAGCTACTGCTCCAGCGCCAGCTCGATGGTCCCCACCACCAGCGCCTGGGTGACCAGCAGGTGGAAGTCGTGGTTCAGGGTGTCGATGGTGTCGGTGGAGCTGTCCCAGTTGGGATTCTCGACCTCGTAGTCCTCGATGATGAACATCGCGTCGTAGCCCTCCTCCCAGAAGGGCCCCTCGTCACCTCAGCCGCAGTGGTCGTCGATGCGTTCGACGACCTCGAGCTCCGTCCAGGTCTCGGCCGAGTCGGCGAAGGCCTGGGGGAGCCACTCCATGCCGACCTTGGTGTTCAGATCGAGGTCCTCTCCCTCGGGGCCGTAGGCGATCATGTCCACCGCGATCATCGCGGTGATGTCCTCACCCGACGCCGCGGCGTCGCTGGCGTAGAAGCTCGAGCCCACGGTGCCGTACTCCTCGTTGGTGAAGAACACCAGGTCCACCCGGCCATCCAGGGCCTGGCACTCGCCCAGCACCCGCGCCAGCTCGAGCAGGGCGGCCACGCCGCTGGCGTTGTCGTCGGCCCCGGGAGCCAGCTCGGCCCCGGTCTCGGAGGTGGAGTCGATGTGGGCACCCACCACCACGTGGGGCTCGTCGGGCTCCAGCGACGCGTCGGCGGGGAAGGTGGCCACCAGGTTGTTGTGCTCGTTGCCCCGCCAGGTGTAGCTGTGCAGGCGGGTGGACGCGCCCATGGCGTCCAGGTCGCTGTGCAGCGTCGTGATGATCTCGGCCTGCTCCTCCGAGCCCGAGCGGCGGTCGTAGCTGGTGAGCCAGGTCAGCGTGTCCATCAGCCGGGTTGGGTCCACCTCGGCCACCGCCAGGGACAGGTCCGCGCAGAGATCGTCCGGGGCATAGGTGTCCTCCGGAACGCCGCAGGCGGTCAGGAGCAGGAAGGGGAGCACAGGACGCATTCGAGACCTCCTGTCGCAGCCCTAACCCGCTGCCCGATCACACCCCCTGCTGCGGCGTCTCCTGCTGCTTCGCCCGCCGCTTGCGCTTCAGCACCTTGGCCAGGACCTTGGCCACCGGACCGTAGAAGTCCTCGGGGATCATCTGGTTTTCTTCGCTCTGGGCGTACAGCGCCCGGGCCAGGGGGCGATTCTCGACGCAGGGGATGTCGTGCTTGGAGGCCTCCTGCCGGATCCTCAGGGCCAGGTGGTCGATGCCCTTGGCCACCACGATGGGGGCGGGGGCTTCGCGGGTGTCGTACTTGATGGCGACGGCGAAGTGGGTCGGGTTGGTGATCACCAGGTCGGCCTTCTGCACGTTGCGCACGGTCTGGGCCATGGCGATCTGCCGGGCGCGGGCCTTGCGGGCGGCCTTCATGTGCGGGTCGCCCTCGCTCTCCTTGTACTCGTCCTTCAGCTCCTGGGTGGTCATCTTCATGCGCTCGGACAGGCGCCACCACTGGTAGGCGTAGTCGGCGGCTGCCACCACGATGGCCACGGGCAGTGCGCGCACCACCAGCAGCAGCACGAACTCGCCCATGGTGGAGAAGACCTCCTCTGGCGTGGTGGCCGACAGCGCCGGCAGGCTCGGCAGGCGATCGCGGATGGCGAGCCAGGTCAGCAGTCCCAGCACGAACAGCTTGCCCAGGCCCTTGGCCAGCTCCACCCAGGGCTGGCTCGTCAGGAACTTCTCCTGAAAGGCCGAGGCGATGTCCAGGGTCTCCCACTTGAACTTGATGGGCTCCTTGGGGATCACCGCCTGGCTCTGGGCCACGCCCCCGATCAGGGAGATGATCCAGATGATGCCCAGGGGGAGCCCCAGCATCCAGGCCATGTCGCCGATGACGTCGGCCGACATGGACATCGCCCCGGACAGGTCCATGTCCGGGGAGCCGGAGAAGCTCCAGTGGGTCTGGAACTGGTGGCGCACGGCCTGGGTGAGGGGGCCGACCGCCACCGCCAGGGCCACGACGGTGGCCACCAGCCCCACGGCCGAGGTCACCTCACGGGAGCGAGCGATCTCACCGCGCTCGCGGAACTGCTTCTTGCGTCGTTCGGAGGCTTGATGTTGTCTTTCTTGTCCGTCTTCTTCGGCCACGTCCCCCTCCTAGCGCGCCAGATCGGCGGCGCGCTCGATGAGCCCGAGGCTGTCCTGGACGATGTCGAGGTGCTCCATGAGCAGGGTGGGGTAGGCCTCGTGCAGCAGGCCCAGGCCCGCCGCGACGTTCACGATCAGACCCACCGCGAAGAACACGTTCATGCTCGGTGCCAGCCGGACCATCACGCCCAGGAAGGCCTGCACCAGGAAGACCAGCACCATGATGGGGCCCGCCAGCCGCACTCCGCAGTGGATGGCGTGGCCGATGGTGGGAGCCCACAGGGTGCTGGCGGCCAGGGGATCGCTCGCCGATCCCGGGGGAACCATCAGGAAGGACTCTCCTACGGTGTCCAGCACCCACAGGTGCAGGTTGGCGCCCAGGAACACCAGGGTGGCGAGCCAGCGGGACAGGGTGGACAGCAGTCCGGCCTGGCTGATGCTCAGGGGGTCGAAGACCGCGGCGATGCGTAGACCGATCTGCATGCCCATGAACTCTGCGGCCATGCTCAGAGCGCCGAAGAGGATGCCGACGGTGCCCCCCATCACCACCCCCACCAGGATCTCGCTGACCATGCCCAGCACCAGGGCGCTGAGGGTGGACAGCTCGGCCTGGGGCACCACCGGCGCCACCACCACGGACACGCACACTGCCACCGCCAGGCGGTAGAGCTTGGGCACACCCAGGGTGTTGAACACCGGCATCACCATCACCACGGCCCCGATGCGGGAGACCACCAGGACAGCGGTGATCAGGAAGACCATCGAGGACCTACTCGGCCCACTCGGCGATGGACTCGAAGCTGGCCGTTCCGAAGGTCATGGCCTGCTCCATCATCC
>CAZHIK010000599.1:444-6000 GCA_964532635.1 uncultured Enterobacterales bacterium | reverse complement strand
GCACCGACGCCTGCTCAGCGCCCTCCGGCTACGTCTCCGACAGCTCGGACTGCGACGATCGGGACTCGAGCGTCTACCCTGGGGCCATCGAGACCTGTGACGGTGCGGACAACGACTGCGACGGGCTGACCGACGACGACGACACCGGCGTCACCGGCACCACCACCTGGTACCGGGACTACGACGGCGACGGCTATGGCGACGTCACCCGGAGCGCCTCGGCCTGCTCGGTGCCCAGCGGCTACACCAGCGACTACAGCGACTGCGACGACTACGACGCGGGCATCCACCCCGGCGCCACCGAGACCTGCGACGGCGACGACAACGACTGCGACGGGCTGGTCGACGACGACGACACCGGCGTCACCGGCACCACCACCCTGTACGCCGATGCTGACGGTGATGGCTACGGCGACCCCTCCAGCACCATCGTCGCCTGCTCGGGTGCCTCCGGGTACGTCAGCAACGACTCGGACTGCTACGATAGCAACGCCGACGCCAACCCTACCCAGAAGGGCTACTTCACCACCGATCGGGGTGACGGGTCCTACGACTACGACTGCAACGGAAACAACGACGTGCAGTACACCTCCCGTGGCAGCTGCGGCGGCTGGCCGGCCTGCACCACCTACGGAGGCTGGGACGGCTTCGTGCAGGCCTGCGGCAACACGGCGGACTACCTCACCAGCTGCAGCACCGGCTGGGGTAGCTGCACCGAGTACACCGAGTCGCGCACCCAGAGCTGCCGGTAGCGGGCACCGGGGGAAGGATGGGAGCCAGGCTGCTTCTGGGTGTCGCGCTGATCCTGGGTCTGCTCACCCCCCGCGCGCACGCGGTCACCCTCGACCGCGAACGGGTCCTGCGCATGGTCGAGGAGCAGGTGCCCTGGGTCGAGCAGGAGGCGGGGCGCAGCTTCGTGGAGACACCCGCGGTCCACATCGTGTCGAGAGAGCAGCTGGCGGCGCAGCTCGAGGCCGAGCTCGAGGAGGCGATGCGGGCGGGGCTGGCGGCCAACGAGGTCAACACCCATCGCATCCAGCACAACCGCAGCATCGTGACCATGGCGCTGGCGCTGTACGACACGGGGAACGACAGCCTGTACGTCGTGAGCGATCGGGTGGAGGAGCTGTTCGCCGAGACCCGCGCATCGGCCGACCTGCTCGAGCCTGTGGTCCGCTGTGTGCTTTCCCACGAGCTGGTCCACGCGCTGCAGCACCAGCACGCCGACATGCCCGCACCCCGCACCGTGGAGGACTCCATCGCCGGCACGGCGCTGATCGAGGGCCAGGCGGTGCTGATCCAGCAGCGCATCTGTGAGCCGCGCGCCCGGAGGCTGCTGGACGCTGTTCAGGGCACGGATGTGCTGGCCAGTCGGCCTGTGGGCGATCACGAGCTGATGATGTACGGCTACGGGCGACACTACGTGGCCACCATCGAAGACCGCTGGGGCAAGGACGCGGTCTGGTGGGCGTTCGGCCAGCCTCCCCCCAGCCTGGACCTGTTGGTCGCTGTGGGCAAGGATCGCCTCCTGGCCGGTTGGGACGACCCCGAGCTGTTGGCAGCTCCGGTGCGACGCATCACCGACGCCCGTGGCTGGGAGGTCCAGGCCGCGCCCACCTCACCGGTGCAGGTGCTGCCCGAGCTGGTCACCGGGCGCATCGGCGAGGGGATGGTGCCCCGTGCGCTGGCCGGGCAGATGTACGCAGCTTCCAAGGGAAAGCAGGCCCTGAGCCTGGTGGCCTTCGTGTTGGCCGACCCATCCGAGGCCGTGGACTGGATCGCCGCGCGCCGTGGGCAGGCCGAGGCCATGCGGAGCGACGGTGTGGGCATTCGCGTGCTCGTACAGGGCCCCAGCGTGGTGAAGCTGCCCAGCATCCGTGAGCTGGCGAGCATCGAGAAGCGCCACACGGTGGACGAGACCCTGCAGATCGGCATCGACACCGACGTCCACACCTACCGGGAGCACTGGGTGGCAGCCGATGGCCTGTTGCTCGGGGTGTTCTGCCACGTGGAGGGCGTGGAGGCGTCTGCCATCAACGGCGCCCTCGAGGCGCTGCTGGACCTCGGCCTGCCCACGGTGCCAAGGGGGGGAGATCCGCAGCAGCTCGGGGCTCTGTTGGAGCCCATGACTCCTCCCGATCCGCTCCCGAAGCCCACGGGAGGCTGGTGTCTGGCACGGGATCGAGCGCTGCGGCTCTCCGTGCGGCAGCAGTACGACGGCTGCGTGCAGACCATCGAAGCGGCCGTCGAGCGCTTCGGGACGGTGCCCGGCCTCGTCCGGGTGGGGCACGAGTGTGTGGCGATGAGTGGCGATCTCGCCGAGAGCGAACGCTGGATGGGCCTGCTGGGCGGCGAGGCCCCTGGCGGTGCCACGGCCCTGGGCCGGGTGTACCACGCTCAGGAGCTGTGGGCGGCCGACCGCTCCGGCGAAGGCCTGGCCCTGCTCGAGGGCCTGTCGAGCGATGAACCCGGCTTGCAGTCCTCCATCCACGGCCTGCGTGCGGCCCTGTTGATCGAGGTAGGCCGGATCGACGAGGGCCTCGCCATCGTCGAGGGTGGGAACGTGGACGCCCAGATGAGGGTTGCGGTCGCCGCCGCCCTGGCCAACACCGGCCGCTATCAGCAGGCCCTGGAGCTGCTGCGGGGCAGCTGCGATGAAGTGGAGGGAGAGGCACAAGCGCTCTGCCAGGAGATGCTCACCGCGCTGGGGGACTGATCCGCAGGGTGCGCAGGCGGTTGAGGGCCGCGGCCACCTCGTGGCGTCGGGGTGCGGTGATCTCGCCGACCGGCTCGCGGTAGGGTGACAGGGCGTCCAGGCCTTCGTCGTCGAGGATGGCCTCGAGGGCGTCCAGGGCTTTGGGGACGGAGGGGAGCTCGGGCAGCTCCGACAGCAGCCGCAGCGCGTGTCCGAGGGATGCGGCGTGGGCGGCGTCGATCACCTGGTCCACGGCGAGCAGGTCGACCTCCTCGCGGCCGTAGCTCACGCCTCGATCGCTGCGGGCGCGCACGCGACCCTTGCCGGTGGGGGCCAGGCTGTGCGCCTCGGGTCGACGGCCGGCGGTGGTGGGCAGGGGGCCGGGTGGCTCGGGAGCGCGGCCTGCCACGGCTCGCGCGCGTTCGGTCGCGTCCAGCGGGCGCCAGTCCTCCATGGCGATGACGGTGTCGGCCACGGCCAGGTAGTCGCCCACGCCCCCCACCACCATCACGATGGACAGGCCCAGCTCGTCGTGAAGCTGACGCACCCGCTCCACCAGGGGGGTGATGGGCTCCTTGTCGGGGGCGATCAGGGCCCTCATGCGCTCGTCCCGTACGAGCAGGTTGGTGGCAGAGCTGTCCTCGTCCAGCAGCAGCACCTGGGCGCCGCTCTCGATGGCTTCGGCGATGGCCGCGGCCTGGGAGGTGGAACCGGAGGCGTCGTCGGTGGAGAAGGGAGCGGTGGCTCGACCCCCGGGCAGCTCCCTCAGGAAGGCGGAGATGTCCACCTGCTCGACACGCCGGCCCTCCTCGGCCTTGACCTTGACGCCATCGGGATCGGCCACCACGCCCTCGCGGCCGTCGCCGGGGATGTGGTCCAGGTGGCCCCACTGCAGGGCCTGCAACAGGGTGGACTTGCCGTGGAAGCCGCCGCCTACGATCAGGGTGATGCCGGTGGGGACGCCCATGCCGGTCACGGGGCCGTCGGGACCGTCCAGGGTGATCCGCAGCTCGGAGGGGGAGGTGAAGGGCACGGCGGCGGCCAGGGGGCCGCGGTCGATCCCGGAGGCGCGGGGAAGCACGGAGCCGTCGGCCACGAAGGCCACCAGACCTCGCTCGTGGAGCTGACGGCGGAGCCGGCGCTGGCGCAGCACCGAGGCGATGTGCCGCTCGAGGTGCTCGGTGAAGCGGCCAGGCAGCAGGCGTTCGGCGGCGGCAGGCAGATCCTCGAGGAGCAGGGCCGCGGCCTGGCGGCCCAGGATGCGCCGGCCCCGGGCGGGCAGGCCGGCCTGGAGCCTCACCTCTGCTGATCCGTCTGGGCGCAGGCGCACGGACGATCGGGGCAGCACCTCGGGCCCGGGGCGGTACACCCGCAGCTCACCGGACTTGCCCGAGCCTCGCTTCTCACCGCGCAGGCGGTGCCCGAAGCGCCGCAGCAGCCAGTCCTCGGCCGCCTCGCGGCGGTCGGGATCGGTGCAGGTGGAAGCGTCGATGCCGGTGGGGGCGAAGATCCGCAGGCGCGAGGGGGCGGCGAAGGGGTAGCCCTGGACGTGGTCTACCGCGATGCTCAGCTCGCCGACTCGCCAGCGTCCCTTCAGCTCCTTGTACGCAGGGTACGGGCGCCCATCGATGCGGCGCAGCAGGGCTTCGAGGCGGTCGCGGTCGGGCATGGTGTGTCCCAGGCTATGGGATGGGCCCTGTAACCGGGGTCGACAGATCGCCATCCGGCGGGACGCCCTACCCTCTCCCCCAGCTGGGGCCTGTGGGCCACGCTGGGATCGCTCGTGGCCTTGGCGGGCGCCTACGGGCTGCCGCAGGTCGGCCAGCGTCTGGCGCGCCCGCAGACCGACGTGTTGCGAGGACTGGTGGATGAAGCCCTCGACAGCCTCTCCACCAGCGGTGGGTAGCCGGGCCCATCTCCCGCAGCCCCGGGTTACTCTTGCGGCCTTCTTCGCGACACCCCTGCTTCGAAAGGACACGACCATGCTGGAACCCACCATCGACCCCGCGGCCCTCGAGACCTGGGCCGACTACCTCATCGAGCACTCTGTCGGCGGCGTGGGCCCCGGCGACGTGGTGATGATCAAGGGTGAGCGAATCTGCTGGCCGCTGATGGCCATCCTCGAGCGCAAGGTCATCGAGAAGGGCGGCACCCCCGACGTCAACCTGGTGCCCCCCAACAACGAACGCGGCCGGGTGTGGTCCTCCGACATGGCGCGCAACGGCTCGCCGGAGATGATCGAGAACACCCCGGCCTGGAACAAGGATCGCTACGAGGTGATGAACAAGTACATCGAGGTGCTGGGCGCAGAAGATCCCACCCTCTACGCGGGGCTGAAGCCCGAGCAGGCAGGCCTGCTGGCCAAGGCCGATCGGCCCTTCTCCACCCTTCGCCTGGCTCGCACCTGGGTCATCACCCTCTACCCAACCCCGGGCATGGCCAAGGCCGAAGGCATGGAGCTGGACGAGTACGTGGACTTCATCGTCCGTGCCTCCACCCAGGACCCCCAGCCTCTGAAGGAAGCCGAGGAGGCGCTGGAGCCTCTGTTCAACGAAGCCAGCAAGGCCACCATCATCACCGAGTGCCCCCACACCAAGCGTGAGCTCACCCTCACCATGGACCTGAGCAAGAGCCACTCGGTGCTCTGCTACGGTCTGCGCAACTTCCCCGACGGCGAGATCTTCACCAGCCCCGACGCCAACTCGGTCGAGGGCGAGATCTTCGTGGACCTGCCCGTCAGCTATGGCGGTGTGGACATGAAGGGCATCTACCTGAAGCTCGAGGCCGGCCGCATCGTGGCGTACAAGGCCTACGAAGGGCGCCACCAGCTCGGGGCCATCATCGAGACCGACGACGGCCCC
>CAZHIK010000599.1:0-434 GCA_964532635.1 uncultured Enterobacterales bacterium | reverse complement strand
CCTGGGCGAGTTCGCCCTGGGCATGAACCCAGGCCTCGAGAAGGTGCTCAAGCACCCCCTGTTCGTCGAGAAGGTCGGTGGCACTCTGCACATCGCCATCGGCATGTCGTACGAAGACTGCTACGTGGACGATCCGGGCAGCGACGAGGGCAAGGCCCGCCTTCAGGCCCTGGTGGAGCAGGGCGTCTGCAATCGCTCCGCCCAGCACGTCGACATCGTCACGGACTTCCGGCCTGGTGGCTGCGGCCGCCGCGTGTTCCTGGACGACACCGAGGTGGTGGTCCAGGACGGCCTGTGGGTGGTCAAGTAGGGGCTTGCCCCCAGGCTGACCCCCCATCCCCGGCGCTCATGTTGTACAAGGGAGGCGACCCCCAGGAGGCCTCCCATGCGCGCACTCGTCCCTTCCATCGCCCTGATCCTCCTCGCCGGCTGCT
>CAZHIK010000598.1:0-6003 GCA_964532635.1 uncultured Enterobacterales bacterium | reverse complement strand
GGGTCACCCTGGAAGAGGCCTACCAGTACGTCTACCACGAGACGGTCTACCGCACCGCGGGCTCCCGCACAGGCACCCAGCACCCCACCTACGAGTGGGATCTGGCCGGCAAGGGTGACGTGGTCCTCGCCGATCTGTCGGCGGCCCGCACCACCCTGGTCTTCCCCATCGGGATGCACGGCAGCTACGCCATCTTCGATCGTGGCCAGCGCATGTTCGTGGCCGAGGTGGACATGATCGGCGAGGAGCAGAAGCTCTCGCTGCATCCGGGCACCTACCTGATCCAGCGGCGCTACCCCACCCACCTCGAGGTGGCTCAGGTGCGGCTTGACGAGGGCTCCGAGTTCCGCATGAGCGACGCGGGCTTCGAGGCTGTGGAGTACGAAGAGGACGTCGCCCGCGGCACCATCGACAAGAAGATCCGGCAGGCCAACCTCCCCCGGCTGTCCATGCGCATGAACCTCGGCGTGCTGCGCGCGGCCAACATCGCGGTGGAGCAGGCCTACCTGCCCATCGTGCCCGCGGCCGGCTTCGGGGCCCGCTTCGGCTGGCGCAGCGGCTCGTGGGTCGCCGCCGACTTCACCACCGGCACGGGCAGCTCGGTGCTGAGCATCCCGGAGCTCCAGTACGAGGTGCCCCAGACCATGACCACCGCCATGCTGGGGGCCTGGGGTGGTTGGGCCACTCGGCCGCGGCGCTTCCAGGCCGGCTTCGGCGGCGGGTTCTCCGCGGTGTACATGCGCCGTAGCTTCCCCGAGACCGGCCTGGATCCCCAGCAGCTGTTCTCGGTGGCGCCCGGCGGTTCTGCCTGGGTGGGCTGGCATCCCGGCCGCTTCGAGTGGGATCTCGAGCTGCGCAGCTACTTCGTGCCCTACCAGCTGGACGATGTGGACCAGTGGCTCCGCTACAACGTGCTCCACTTCAGCTTCGGCTACCGGTTCTGAGGTCTCCATGACCCCTCGCAGCGCCCCGCTCCTCGCTCTGCTCGTTGGCTGTGGCAACCCCATAAGCAACGCTCTGTTCATCGAGGACGCCGAGTTCCTGGCGGCTATCCCGAGCTTCGACAGCCACGGCGTCGAGTTTCCCTGGGTCGAGTCCGAGATCGTCGCCCTCGACGTCCCGCTGCCTCTGCCGGGCCATGCGGCCGACCTGCGCGCCCAGAGCGCGGGGGTGGCGGCCAACCTCGAGGCCACCCTGAGCGATCTGATGATGCTGGGGGACTTCATCCGTAGCGACGAGCCTGCCGTCCGCGAGGACGATCTGCGCAGCTGGGGTCCCAGCTCCCTCGAGAACGGCACCCGCTCCCTGCTGCTGGTGGACATCGTGCGAAGCGGCCTGGGCCAGTACGACTGGGCCTTCATGGTCAGCGAGTCCAGCGCGGGTCCGTGGGACGACTTCTACCGGGGCACCCACTACAGCGGAGCCACGGTGGCCGAGGGTGACGGCTCCTTCGAGGCCGACATCGGTGAGCTCGCCGCCGCCCTCGGGGAGGAGCGGGAGGGCCGGGTCGAGGTGGTCTACGACCTGCGCGAAGGCACGTCGATCGAGCTGGACATCCGCGACTACAGTGAGGCCGCAGAGGACGCCCCCCTCAACGCCCACTACGACTACGTCGCCTCTGCCGATGGCAGCGCCGACTTCCAGTACGGCCTCGAGGCCGAGCTGTCCGAGGGCGACGCCATGGAGCGCGTAGCGGTGCGCACCCGCTGGAAGGCCAACACCGCCATGCGGGCGGACTCCAAGATGTACGACGGCGACCTGCAGGACGAGTTCACCATCTCCCAGTGCTGGGACGCTTCGGGCGAGCTGGTCTATCAGGAGGACAGCTGGGAGCTGCTCGAGCCCATCGGCAGCGAGTCGGACTGCGCCTACGGCAAGGCCCTCTACGCGGAAGACTGGTAGGCGGTGATTCCGGTTAGGTGTCCGTCATGCACATCGGACTACTGCTCGCCTCCTTCCTGACCTCCGCGGCCGCTTTCGCCCAGGACGATGTTCCCGGACCGCCTGCTACCGAGCTCGCCGATCCCGAGCAGCACGCCGACGCGGTGTTCGGCACCGACGTCTCGCTGCAGGCGGGCGCGGGATCTCTGCTGGGGGAGTGGACCGTGCCAGGTGTCCACACCACGGTGGGCCTGCGCTTCGACGCCTTCGCCACCCCCGCCGATGCTCCGGGTCCGCGGCTGGGCCTGTCCATCTTCGGTGAGCGCGCCATGGGCCTGCTACCCCGGGCCAGCGAGGAGCAGTCGGGTGAGCTGGTGGACTTTCCCTTCGGATTCAACCACTTCGGCGCCCTCTGCGCGTTGCGGTCCGATCCAGCGATGCCCTGGGGCGGCAACGCGGCCCTGGGCTTCTCCCGGATGGACCTCGAGCCCTACTACGGCGGTTCCTACCCTGTCCCCGTGATGCTGTTCGAGGGGGGGATGCGCCGCCACATCGGGCGCAGTGCATCGGGTGTGTTCGCGGATCTGGGCCTGCGGGCTGGCTGGACCCAGCTGCGCAACCCCAGCGAGCTGCTCGAGGACCTGTGGACGGTGCAGCTGCAGCTGGGCCTGGGCGCCCACATCCGCTAGCGGCTGCGGCTGGCGATCAGCTCCGTTCCGTCGCTGGCCAGGATGGTGGGCACCCCGGTGGCCGCCACGATCCGGCGGTCGGCCTCGGGATCATGGCGCGGGTAGAGGTGGGTCAGCACCACGCGGCGGGGTCGGGCGGCAGCCACGACCTCGGCCACTTGCTGCGCGTTGAGGTGGAAGGGGTAGTCGTCGTGCGGAGGGAGTCCACACTCGCAGACGAACAGGTCGGCGCCGGCGGCCAGGGTCTCGAGTGGCTCGGAGGGGCCTGTGTCCCCGGAAAACGCCACGGTGATCCCTTCGGGTGAGGTGAACCGCAGGTGCAGGGCGCCGGCGCTGTGGTGGGCAGGCTGGGTGTCCAGCACGAGGCCCCCGGGCAGGTCGGCGCGGCCGGGACCATCCAGGGGGAGCTCGTGCACGAGCAGGTCGAACTGTGCGGGCTCGAGGGCACCATCGAAGGCCCGCTGGAGCAGCTCGAGATGTTCGGCGAAGCCGTTGCCGGCGTAGATGGACAGATCCCGCAGCCGGGCGGGGCTGGGGTGGTGGTGGATGTGGAACACGATGGCAGCGAGATCGGCGCAGTGGTCCACGTGGCGGTGGGTGTAGCACAAGGAGTCGAGATCGACGGGGTCTTGTCCAGCGCGGCCCAGCCTCTGCAGGGTGCCGCTACCGCTGTCGATCAGCACGCTGGTGTCGCCGTGTTGCAGCAGGTAGCCGGGAGCGCCACGGTCTGGATCCGGGAGGTAGGTGCCGCTCCCGAGCACGGTGAGCTTCATGACGGGTCGGGCTCCGGGAGTGGGATGCCCAGCCAGTCGGCAGCTTCGGCCGCCAGGGCGTGGGCCAGGTCCTCGGTGAGGCGCTGCATGTCCCGGGCGAAGCGCCGCGCGTTGCCCTGGAAGACGCGCATCGAGCGCGGCCGGAGTCCGGTCTCGATCCCCGGCCCAGTGGGGGTGCCCTCGTACAAGGCCAGCACCAAGGGAGAGATGGGCGGGTCCACCGCCCGGAGCACAGCTGGATCGGGGAGGTTCTGCCAGACGATGGGGACCTGGTCGTAGAAGCCGCGCAGCTCGGCGGGGATCTGGTCCATGGCGGCCTGCAGAAGGGGCTGCCAGGGGATGTCATGGATGGCGGTGGGCGGCGCCCAGCCTGTGGGATCGAGCTCGGCAGCCCGTGCCAGGTGGACCTGTGCGTCCTCCCCGCGCCCCAGGCGCTCGAGGGACAGGCCGATGTATGCGTGGGCCTCGGTGAGATCGGGGACGCTGTGCAGGGCGGCCAGCCCTGCGTCGACGGCGCCCTGGAAGTCGGTGTGGAGGAAACGCGCGATGGCCAGCCCGGTGAGGTAGACGGGAACGTCGGGCTGCAGGTCGAGCAGGTGGCTGAAGACCAGCTCGGCCTCGCGGCCGTGGCCCAGCTCCAACTCGGTGTCGCCCAGGACCTCCAACGCCTCGATGTTGTCTGGATCGTCCTCGAGCAGCTCCTCGGCCTCGAGCAGCGCCGTGAGCAGGTCGTGGTCCTGGTAGGCCTGGCGTGTGCGGTCCAGGCGCAGCGCTGCCACCGCCCCGGGATCGAGGGACGCGAAGGACGAAGGAGCCTTGCGTTCGCTCACGGGCCGAGGCTACAGCAAGAAGAAGTAGCCGGCTGCCAGCAATGCGAGGAGCAGGACCACGATCCCGACCACGCCGCCGATCAGCAGGACTGGGCTGAGGCTGCCACCACCGGATGCCGGCGCGGAGCCGGTGGGGACGTCGCGCGGAGTGGGCGCAGCGACCGCTTCGGGCTGTGCTGTGGGCCTGGGGGCGGGCTCGGCCTTGGGGGGGGGCGGCGCGCCATCGCTGAGGGCGCCGGCGCGGATGGCCAGGGAGAACACAGCGAACTCGGCCACGTCACGGCACAGGTCGAAGCGCGAGAGCATCCAGCGCTCGAAGCGAGCTTCCTCGATGGGGGTGGTCATGCGCCCTGCCTCGTAGATGGGCATCGGGGCGCAGTCGAGATCGGGCTCGTCGGGGACCACGGCCAGGGGCACCCCGCTGGTGTCGCGCAGCCAGCGCTTGAGGTCGAGCCGGGCCCTCAGCACTGCGATGGGGTAGCCACCGGCCTCTTCGGCCTCGGCCTGGAGGTCAGCGAGGGGGTAGCTGGCGTCGTAGGCATGGGCCAGCAGCAGAAGCTGCTCGTATGGCAGCTCGTTCCACGCGGCCCGCAGCAGCTCGGAGGGCGCGCGGTGGTCGGTCAGCGCGTTGGGAAAGTCGCCCCCGGAGATGCGCCCGCCCGCAGCGGTCAGCTCGTCCTGGATGATGGACTGGGCCCAGTCCATGAGCTTCGAGGCGCTGTTGAGGGTGACGATCTCCTTCGCGAAGCGATCGCAGGAGCGCTTGAGCGGCTGACGCCCGTCCACCTCGCCGAGGCGTGAGACGGTGATGGCGTAGTACCAATCGCTGAAGCGCCGAGCCATCTCCTGGCCAGCTACGGCATCACCGCCGCGCCACTGCTTGAAGAGATTGGGCAGCGAGGTTTGCCCTTGCTTTGCCATGGATTGCTCCCATCGTGCTCGAATGGCGCATTCTACGAACACGAGGACCGTTGTGCAAGATGACGGATTGCAGTGCTTGGACCTTTCGGGTAGGCCGACGCGTGACCCGGCTACGCCCAGCGCTGCTTCTCGTCCTGACCCTCTGGACCTTCTCGGCCCATGCGGGGGAGGCCCAGGACCTCGCCGCTGGGGTGCGCTGCTACTACGACCAGGGTCCCATGCCGGCTTCGAAGCTGTTTCTCGACATCGTGGAGCGCGTCCCGGAGCGAGACGACGCCGCCTGGTGGCTGGCGCGTTGCCTGCTGGAGCTCGGAGAGCCCGCCGGTGCGCTGGCCCATCTCGAAGGCCGAGACGGAGAGAACATTCCGGGCTGGCGGTTTCCAGCCCTGGAGGCCCAGGCTGCACTGCTGACGGAGCAGACGAAGCGCGCCCTCGCGCTGGCCGATGAAGCCATCGGCTCGGGGCCCGGCACCGCGAGTCGAGATGAGCTGCTGCTCCAGGCTCGTTGGATCGTGGCGGGGCTGGCCCTGCGTAGGGGCGACCACGACTCGGCTCTGGCTCAGCTGTTGATCCTCGACCAGGCTCCGCTCCCCCCCATCGCCTCCAGAGCGACGCTGCCAGAGCTCGACAGCTTCATGGCGGTGCCCCTGGCCGAGGGGAGCCGTCTGCCCGCGGCCCTGCTCGTGGAGGCTCGGGGTGGCTGGTGGCGCATACCTCCGGGAGGGGGCTTGGCAGAAGCTCATGCGCCGCCGCTCCCCGCGGTGCTCGAGTGCGCCGGCCCCGACCTCTGCAGCCCGGACGGCGCGCCACTCCTCTCGCAACCTGGGGTGCGCTACACCCCCAGCTCGAGCCCTGCTGGAGTTCTCTACGCTGCGGGCCGGGAGCCGATGGACGAACATCCCGACAGGC
>CAZHIK010000597.1:0-6035 GCA_964532635.1 uncultured Enterobacterales bacterium | reverse complement strand
GCATATCTCGAGGTGCTGGGCAGCGAGCCCGCTGTCCATGGGAGCCTGGCATGAGCGACACCGCCGCGAGCCGGACAGACTGTCGCCTGTTCACCGGATACCGCCCCTGTGTACCCGGCAGGATCTGCGACGGCTGCGAGCACTACGACCCCGTCCAGGGCGAGGTGCTCATCATCAACCTCGATGCTCTGGGGGACGTGCTGCGCACCACGGCTCAGCTGCCGGCCCTGCGCCGCGCATGGCCCCGGGCGCGGGTCAGCTGGCTCACCCGGCCCCGCGCGGTCCCGCTGCTCGAGGGGCACCCGCTCATCGACCGCATCATCCCACTGGACCTCGAGGCCGCCTGCGAGCTGCAGGCCCGGCGCTTCGATCTGCTCCTCTGCGTCGACAAGGGTCGCACCGCCTGTGGGCTCGCCTCCACCCTGGCCGCCTACACCAAGCGGGGCTTCGGGCTGGATGTACACGGCGCCATCGTGCCCCTGAACCCCCAGGCCCAGTACCTGTACCGCACCGGCCTGGACGACCAGCTCAAGTTCCGCGACAACACCCTGTCCGAGCCCGCGATGCTGGCCCAGGCCCTGCGCCTGGCGTGGTCGCGGGAACCCTACCAGCTGCACCTGGCGGACCACGAGCGCGTCGGCCCGCCCCGGGCGGTGGGCTTCAACACCGGATCGAGCCTGGGCTGGCCCCGCAAGCGCCTGGACCTCGAACGCCTCGCCGAGGCGGCGCGGCTGGTGAACGAAACCACAGGTGAACCCGTGCTCTTGCTGGGGGGGCCCGAAGACCGCGAGCGCAACGCGCAGCTCGAGGCGCTGCTCGGCCCCGTGGTGGAGGCCTCACCCACCGACGCCGGGCTGCGGGTGGGCGCCGCCCACGTGGCTCGCTGCGAGGTGGTCTTCAGTGGAGACAGCCTCGGGATGCACATGGCCGTGGCCCTGGGCTGCCATGTGGTGGCCTGGTTCGGCCCCACCTGTCACCAGGAGATCGACCTGTTCGACCGCGGCGTGAAGCTGCTGGCCGACGTGGACTGCAGCCCCTGCTGGAGCGCCGGCTGCACCCGCGAGCCACCCTGCGACACCAGGGTCGGAGCCACGGCCATCCACGACGCGGTGCTGGCTTGTCTCCAGGCCCGACGCCAGGGGCACCCCATCGACGAGCTCAGGGCTGTGGAGCCGCCTCGCGACCCTGCCGCCGCTCGATGACCACCCGCTCGATGCGATCGTCCTGACGCAGCCTCCGCAGCACATCCTGGCCCTGGACCACCTGCCCGAACAGGGTGTAGTCCCCGTCGAGGTGAGGCTGGGGGGACAGGGTGACGAACCACTGGCTGCCCGCGGTGTCGGGACCCCCTGTTGCCATGCCCACAGCCCAGGCCTGGTAGGGCAGGGGATTGTGCTCGTCGGGAAGCGCGTAGGCCGGACCGCCGTAGCCATCGCCCCGCGGGCAGCCGCCCTGCACCACGAAGTCGGGGACGATGCGGTGGAAGCTCAGCCCCTCGTAGAAGCCGCTCTCGGCCAGCTCGACCCAGCGCTGGACCGTGTAGGGGGCGTCCTGGGTGTGGAAGGACAGGGCCAGCTCGCCCCTGGTGGTGACGATCCGGGCCCCGAGCAGATCCTCGAGCTCGTCCGGCTCGGCCAGGCGAGGGAAGGCGGACAGGCCCGCGGGAGGCAGGCCGATCAAGCCGCCCACCCGGGCGGAAGCGGCGCGCAGCGCGAGGTCGTCGTGGGTCTGCAGCTCCGCCACTCGCATGGCCACCTGGCTCCTCAGGCTGCCGGGCAGGGGAGGGGGAACGGCCCCTTCGGCGCTGGCTCCCAGGCCCTCCATGGCCTCGGCCAAGGCCTCGAGCAGGGCCAGCAGGCCGTCGTAGTCGTTGCGAGCCACCAGCTGCTGCTGCAGCCGCTGCACCAGCTCTTCGTCGGGCTCCTCGGCGAGGGTCAGGGCCACCAGGCCGGCCACGACGGGATCGGGCTGCTCGAGCAGGGGCCAGAACACGGAGCGCTCCGGCATGGGCTCGAGGGACAGCAGCAGCTCGGTGGCGCGGGTGCGCACACGCCGGGCGCGGTCGTCCACGGCCAGGCGCGCCAGCTCGGCCGGATCATCGAGGGTGGCCAGCATGGCGGCCCGGATGCCGCTGTCGACGGTGGGGTTCAGCCAGCCCTCCGGTTCCGGAAGCTTGTCCCCCGTGGCGAGCACGGGCAGCACCCGGGCCTGCAGCTCGGGGTCCCGCAGGACCACCATGTCCTGCAGGGCAGCCTCCCAGCTGTCGTCCCAGGGTAGCCGGGACGCGGCCTCGAGGGCCGCGATGCGAACCGCTCGATCGCCATCCGCCAGCAGGGAGGGGAGCGCTGCCGAGGCCAGGGCGTCGCCACGGGCGGCCAGGGCTCGAGCCAGGGCGATGCGCACGCCCATGGCGGCGTCCTGGGAGGCGGCGCTCGAGGCCTGCTCCCAATGGGAGCCGTCCAGGCCGGTGGCCGCGGCGCGCACCAGCCAGGCGCGGGCGACGGCGTCGGCCTGGTCCTGCACACCACGGAGCAAGCGGTCCGCCAGGCTCTCGTCCAGGGTGTCGGGTTTGGTGCGGGCCAGGGCGAAGGCCGCGGCGCGGCGACGCTCGACGTCGAGGCGGGACAGCTGCTCCAGCAGCGTGGCGACCGCTTCTTCGGGAGGAGGTGTCAGGACGCGGCGCACACCCAGTCGACCGATGGCGTGGCTCGCCGCGATGGCCTCCGCTGCCGAGCCTCGCTCCACCGACGACAGCAGGGCGGGGAGAACGTCCTGGTCGCCGCTGCGCCCCAGGGCATCCAGCAGGGCCGCCCGCACCGCGGGCTCCCCCTCCTTCGCCAGGGCACCGAGCAGGACGGGGCCGGTGTCGGGGTAGTGGCCCAGGGCGAACGCGGCCTCGGCCCTAAGCTCCGGCTCCGGGCCCGCCAGGGCGCCTTCCAGCAGGGGAACGGCGTCGGGATCGCGGAGATGGCCCAGGGCTCTGGCGGCCTGTCGCTGGAGCGTCGGATCCTCGTGCCCCAGCCAGGGCTCGAGGCTCGCCGCTGGCGCTCGCGACAGCTCGAGGCCACGGAGCTGGCCCACGTCGCTGGTGTCGGCCAGTGCGGAGCCAGGGGCGAGGAACGCCAGGGGAAGGAGCAGGGACAGGGCCGGAGCGAGGGTAGGACAGGGGAGCACAGCCACCTCCGCGCGAGCCGTATCCCGCAGGCTCGCTGGGACGCGAGCCGCGGCCCCGATAAGCCCTGGGCCATGCCCTATCGAGACCGACGGAGCCCCGTGCGCAAGCGGGTGGCGGCGCTGCTGGAGGCGGCGCGCACCCGCGCCGACTGGAAGCGGCTCGGTGCATGGCTGGACGACGAGGAGGGGCACGCCCTGCGCGAGCCGCTGCTGGTCGAGGCGCGCCGCCGGGGCGCCGACCTGCCCGACGAGGCCGCGAGCTGGCCCGGTAAGCGCCTGATCCGCAGGGCGCGGGGGGCCGAGGCCGCGGCGAGGGTGCGACGCAATCCCATCGTGATCGACGAGGCCTTCTGCTGCGAGCACTGCGGGCGGGAGGTCCCCCCCGGGGGCGGCCGCGTCCGAGACCACTGCCCGGTCTGCTTGCGCTCCAAGCACGTCGACGTGGTGCCCGGAGACCGGGCGGCGGACTGCGGTGGGCTGATGGATCCCGTTGCCCTCGAGCTCGGAGGTCGAGCGCAGGCGGTGATCCGCTACCGCTGCCGCAGCTGTGGCTACGAGCACCGCAACCGCGCGGCCCTCGACGTGGATCCTCCCGACGACCCGGAGCAGCTGCGTCGGCTTGCCGCCCTGGGAGAGCGCTGGGAGGAGGACCTGCCTCCCGGGCCGGTGGAGGGCTGAGGTGGCTCTGCCCAAGCGCGTCCTCGAGGCATGTCGCCGCGGTGATCTCGTCCCCCCTGGAGGGCGACTCGCCGTAGCGGTCTCGGGCGGGATGGACTCCGTGGTGCTGCTGGATGTGCTGGCGGCCATCCGCCGCGCCTTGGGTGTGGAGCTGGTGGTGGCCACCCTCGACCACGGGCTCCGGGGTCGAAGCTCGGCGGGGGACTCGGTGTTCGTGCGGCGCCTGGCCGCCCGCTACGGCCTGCCTTGCTACTGCGGGCGCGCGAGCGCGCTGCACGGGCGCGGCCTCGAGGACGCAGCGCGCCAGGAACGAATGGCCTTCCTGCGGGGAGTCCCGGCGCAGCGAGTGGCCCTCGCCCACCACCGGGACGACCAGGCGGAGACGGTGCTGCTGCGGTTGCTCCGCTCTGCGAGCTTGCCGGCCTCGAGGGGCATGGCACCACGCCGGGGGCGCTTCGTCCGCCCCCTGCTGCACATCCCCCGTGAGGATCTGCACAGCTGGGCCGTCGAGCGACAGCTCCGCTGGCGGGAGGACGCGAGCAACCGAGACACCGATCGCGAGCGCAATCTCATCCGGCACGAGCTGCTGCCAGCCCTCGACGGGGTGCACGGCGGCGCGAGGGAGCGCTTGGTGGCCCTGGGGGCCGAGCTGCGGGACCACGACCTCGAGCCGCCCCGACCTCCGGGGACCGCAGGCCCCACCCGTGTCTGGCTCCGCGGCCTGAGGCCCGGGCCGCGACGATCCGCGTTGTTCCGCCACGTCGTCGGCTGTGTGGGGCACCCGGGCCCGAGCCGGGATCGGCTGGAGCAGGCCGCCGACCTGGTGCTCGACGGGAGGGCGGGCGCCTGGGTCCCGCTCCGTGCGGGCTGGCGCCTCGCGGTCAGCGAGCATGACGTCCACTGTCTCCCTCCCCCCCCCCAGCCCGTGACGCTGCTCCTCCCTGGGCCGCGGCGCTGGGGAGTGCACACCGTGACCCTGGAGCGCCCCATCGGCGATCGGAGCCCCCTGTTCCTAAGACCTCCTCGGGCCGGTGAGCGCTTCGGTGGTCAGCCCCTTCGGGAATGGCTCAGGCGGCGAGGCGTACCGGCGCCCCTGCGCCCCTACCACCCCGTCTTCTGCGCGGGAGATCGCGTCGTGTGGGTTCCTGGAGGTGAGCCAGTGGAAGCTTTGGTGGGCTCTCGGGGCTTGGCGATCACCGTCACCGCGTCTATCCCTGGTGTCTGCGCCTCTGGGCGCTGTTGGACCACAACGCTATAGGGCGGCACTGCGTCCTCTCTTGGAGCACGGATGAACCGCAAGCATCTCGCTCTCGTCATCTTCGTGGCCTTGCTGTTCCTGCTGGCCTTCGTGCTGGTGGGCCAGCAGGAGCGCGGAAGGCCCGAGCAGATCGACTTTCCCGCCTTCCGCCAGGCCGTAGCGCAGGGGCAGATCCAGAACCTGACCTTCCGCGGCAACGAGATCTCCGGCGCCTACAACGACGGTCGGAAGTTCCACACCCTGGGGCCCACCGACTCCGAAGCGCTCATCGGCTTCCTGGAAGAGAACGACCTCGTCCCCGGCTACGAGAAGGAAGCCAACCAGGGCATCCTCACCTCGCTGCTCATCAACGGGTTGCCCATCCTCGTGATCGTGGTGCTCTTCTTCTTCTTCATGCGCCAGATCCAGTCGGGGGGTGGCAAGGCCATGAGCTTCGGCAAGTCCCGAGCACGCCTGCTGTCCGACTCGGGCAAGCGGATCACCTTCGCGGACGTGGCCGGCATCGAAGAAGCCAAGGAAGACCTCGAGGAGATCATCGAGTTCTTGAGGGATCCCAAGCGCTTCACCCGTCTGGGCGGGCGCATTCCCAAGGGCGTGCTGCTCATGGGCCCCCCGGGCACCGGCAAGACCCTGCTGGCCCGGGCCATCGCTGGTGAAGCCGGCGTGCCCTTCTACCTCATCTCGGGCTCCGACTTCGTCGAGATGTTCGTGGGTGTCGGCGCCAGCCGCGTGCGCGACCTCTTCGAGCAGGGCAAGCGCAACGCCCCCTGCATCATCTTCATCGACGAGATCGACGCCGTGGGTCGCCACCGCGGTGCCGGCCTGGGCGGGGGCCACGACGAGCGTGAACAGACCCTCAACCAGTTGCTGGTGGAGATGGACGGCTTCGAGTCCACCGAGGGTGTCATCCTCGTGGCGGCCACCA